>DATDDC010000397.1:0-21863 GCA_036523995.1 Anaeromyxobacter sp. | reverse complement strand
AGGCGACGGTCTTGCCGGACCCGGTGCGCGAGGACACGAGGAGGTCCCTGCCGCGCAGGTCGCCGGCGAGGACCGCCGCCTGCACGGGCGTGGGCTCCGCGTACCCGCGCGCGTCGAGCGCGCGCCGCAGGGCGGGGTGGGCGCCGATCGCCGCGAAGGTGGGGTGGCTCACCAGATCCTGCAGACCTCCGCGCGCGGCGCCATGGGCTGGCTCACCTTGCAGCCGAAGGCCTCGCGAAACGCGGGGACGTTCACCATGACGCCGTTCACGCGCGCCCAGTAGGGCGAGTGCGGGTCGGTGGCGGCGCGGACGCGGAGCGCCTCGGGGCGGACCGAGCCGCAGGCCCACTGCGCGTAGCCCACGAAGAACCGCTGCTCCGGCGTGAGGCCGTCCCGCGGCTCGAGCTTCCGGCCCGCGGTGGCGAGCTTCCAGGCGTCCCACGCCGCGAGCACGCCGGCGAGGTCGGCGATGTCCTCCCCCAGGGTGAGCTTCGAGTTGATCTTGATCTCGTCCACGATGGTGTACTGCGCGTACTGATCCGACACGCAGCGGGCCCGCTCCTCGAAGGCCGCCGCGTCCTCCTTGGTCCACCAGTCGCGGAGGTTCCCCTTGGCGTCGAAGTTCCGGCCCTCGTCGTCGAAGCCGTGGACGAGCTCGTGGCCCACCGTCCCGCCGGTGTTCCCGTAGGCGGGGGCGAGGTCGAGGCGCAGGTCGAAGAGCGGCGGCAGGAGGATGCCGGCCGGGAAGTTCATGTCGTTCATGGTCGGGTTGTAGTAGGCGTTCACGGTGGGTGGCGTCATCTCCCACTCGCCTCGGTCCACGGGCTTGCCGATCTTCGCGAGCTGGCGGTCGTTCTCGAAGCGGAGCGCGCGCGCGACGTTCCCGGCGAAGTCGCCGCGCACCACGGCCAGGCGGGAGTAGTCTCGCCACTTCTCCGGATAGCCGATCTTGTTCCGCATGGCGTGGAGCTTCGCGAGCGCCTGCGCCTTCGTGGCCTCCCCCATCCAGTCGAGCTTCGTGAAGCGCGCCTCGGTCGCCTTCTCGACGTTCTGGACGAGCGCCGCCGCCTCCTCCTTGGCGGCGGGCGGGAAGACCTTCGCCACGAACACCTTGCCGAGCTCGAAGCCGAGGTCCCGGTCCACCCAGCGCACGCACTTCTTCCAGCGCGGCAGCTCCTCCTTCACGCCGTTCAGGTAGGCGCGGTGGAACGCGAAGTGCTCCTTCTGGAACGGCCGGGAGAGGAAGGGCGATCGCAGCATGGCCACGCGCACCCGGAGCCAGGCCTTCCACGCCTCGAGGGGCTGCTCGCGGACGAGCTTGTCGACCTCCTGCACGAAGGCGGGCTCGGAGACGTTCAGGGTGACGAGGCGCGGCACGCCCTGGCGCGCGAAGTAGTCCTTCCAGCGCAAGGACGGGGCGAGCTTCACGAGCGCCGCCACGTCCATGCGGTGGTAAACCTTGTAGGGATCCCGCTTGTCGACGCGCGTGAGCGAGGCCTTCGCGAGCGCCGTCTCGATCGACATGGCCGTGCGCGCGGTCTCCGTCGAGCGCGGGGCGGGATCGCCGAGCAGCCCGAGGACGCGGGCGAGGTGCTCCACGTACTTCTCCTGCGTCTCCTTCGAGCGCGGGTCGTCCTTCACGTAGTAGTCGCGGTCGGGGAGGCCGAGCCCGCTCGCGGCCAGGACGCCGATGATGGCGTCGGTGTTGGCGTAGTCCTGCTCGCTGCCGAAGCCGAAGACGAGGCCCGCGGCCGCGAGCGTGGGATCGATGCCGCCGAGGAGCCCCGCGAGGTCGGCCTTGGAGCGCAGGCGCGAGATCGCGGCGAGGTCCCTCGCGAGCGGCTTCGCCCCCGCCGCCTCGACCGCAGCCTCGTCCATGCACGAGGCGAAGTAGTCGCCCACGCGGCGCTGCGCGGGCGTGCGCTGCGCATCGGGGAGGCGCGAGGCCTCCTCGAGGATCCCCCACAGGAACTGCTCGTTCTCGTCCTGGAGCTTCGCGTACACGCCCCAGGCGGCCTGGTCGGGCGGGATGGCGTTCGTCTTCGTCCAGGTGCCGCAGGTGTACGCGAAGAAGTCGACGCACGGATCCGCCGTGCGGTCCATCGCAGAGAGGTCGAGCCCGGGCGTGTAGGGAAGGGCGGCGAGGGGCCGCTTCGCAGGAGCGGGGTGCGCGGCCGCGGGCCCGGCGGGGGGATCGGCGGCGAGCGCAGAGGCGGCGAGGGCGAGGAGCGCGGGGGCGAGGATGCGGTGCATGGGTGTCTCCTCCGCGGTGCGCGGCGCCACGGTTGTAGAGCCAGGGCTGAAGAATCTCAACGACCTTCGGCCGCTCGCCGGCGCGCCCGAGGGAAAGGGCGCGAGCCGCCCCGGAGGCGGCCCGCGCCGATCGCGATCCTCAGATGGTGACGTGCGTCGCCGCCGGCCCGGTGGCGCGCGGCGGCGTCTCGCGCGTCGTCGTTCCGAAGAACGCGAGCATCACGAACGCGAGGATCACCACGCAGACCGCGATGATGGCGAGGTCGCGCGCGGCGGCTATCCGCTCGCGCCCCGAGGTGGGCCGCGGCGGCGGGCGGTAGCTCCAGGAGGTCATCGCTGGTCTCCTCGGGGTTGGGGACTCCTGAGAGATGGGAAGGCGCGGCCGCGGAATGTGACATGGGTCACGAAAGCCACCGCGCCCGGGCGCGCGCGGCTCGGCGAGCCCCCGGTCGACCGTGGAGCACCGATGCGGATGGACCCGGCGGCCGCTACCGCAGCGCCCCCACGACGTCCGCCACCGCCACGTAGTGGCAGATCGCCGCCACGATGACGAGCGCGTGGAAGACCTCGTGGTAGCCGAAGACCCGCGGCAGCGGGTCCGGCCGGCGCGTGGCGTACACGATCGCACCCAGGGTGTAGGCGAGGCCGCCCCCGAGGAGGAGGGCGAGCCCGCCGGGCCCGATGGCGACGCGGAGCGCCGGGAGCATCGGCACCACGGCCCAGCCGAGCGCCACGCCGAGCACGGCGAGGAGCCACTTCGGCGCCATCGGCCAGAGCACGGAGAAGACCATGCCCGCGAGCGCGGCCGCCCAGACGAGCGCGAGGAGCAGCCGGCTGCCGCGGGTGGGCAGCAGCAGGCAGACGGGGGTGTAGGTTCCCGCGATGAGGAGGAAGATCGCGGCGTGGTCGAGCCGCCGCATGAGCATCCGCGCCCGGGCTCCCCAGCTCGGACGGTGGTACAGCGCGGAGACGCAGAACTGGGCGGTCAGGGCGAGGCCGTACACGGCGGCCGCAAACGCCGCGCGCGGGCCCGGCGCGGCGCGGACGAGGCCGACCCAGCCGGCGAGCGCGAACGCGGCTGCGACCTCGTGGGAGACGCCGCGGAGGAGGGGCTTCTCGTTCGGAGGCATCGGAGGCGCCATGCGTCCATCCTCGCGGCCGAGCGTCACCGTCGTGTCACGACGCGACGCGGCATGAGGATCCCCGCTCCGGCGAAGGCGGCCGCGTGGGGGGCGCAGCGGGCTTCGCGCTCGCGAGAAGCTTGACGCCGAGCGAACCTCTTCCAGTACGATGGCCGCTCTCCGCTCCGCGAGGGCGCCAAGGGGGAACGACATGATCTGCAGCCGCTGTGGAAAGCCGCTCCCCGAGGGCGCGACGACGTGCGCCGCGTGCGGCGCGCCGGGGATGGCCCCCTCCCTCTCGCGCGGAGGCGTCGCCGCCTCGCGTCCCGCTGCGCCGGCCGCCGCGGGCGGGCCGCTCGCCTACGCAGGATTCTGGCTCCGCCTCGTGGCGTACGTGATCGACGCGTTCGTCCTCGGCCTCGTGTCGGGATTCGCCGGGTCGTTCGTCGGCGGCATCCTGGGGGGCGTCGTGAGCGCGTCCGGCGCGCCGCCCGAGTCGGTCGCGGCGGCGGGAGGCCTCGGCGGAGGCCTCGTCGCCTTCGTCCTGGGCTGGCTCTACTTCGCCGTCCTGGAGAGCTCGGGGAAGCAGGCGACCCTCGGCAAGATGGCCGTGGGGCTCGCCGTCACCGACGGCGAGGGACGCCCCATCGGCTTCGGCCGCGCCACCGGCCGCTACTTCGCGAAGCTCCTCTCCGCCTTCCCGATCCTCATCGGGTTCCTCCTCGCCGGATTCACCTCGAGGAAGCAGGCCCTCCACGACATGGTCGCCGGGACGCTCGTCGTGCGCAGGCGCGAGGGCGGCGTCGCCGTGGTCATCGTCGCCGTGGCGGCGGTGGGGATCGTCGGCATCGCCGTCGTCGGGATCCTCGCCGCCATCGCCATCCCGAACTTCATCCGGTACCAGCTCCGCGCCAAGGGCGGCGAGGCCACGATGCAGCTCCTCGGCATCCAGTCGGCGGAGGCGTCCCAGCTCGCCCGGACGCGGAAATACTTCTCCCTCGAGCTTCCGAACGGCGGCAGGCCGGGTCCGACGAAGATGGCGTGGTCGCCGGGCGATCTCGCCGCGGCCTCCGAGGTGGGCTGGTCCGTCGCCGAGGCGAGCTACTTCAGCTACCGCGTCGCGGCCGTCGAGACCGCGGAGGGCCAGCAGGCCTTCTCGGCGTGCGCGGAGGCGGATCTCGACGGCGACGGCCAGGTCGCCGCCGTGGTCCTGTGGCACCCGGCCCTCGACGCGTCGCAGAAGGTGATCGCCCCGCCGCCGCCGCCGCCGTGCGCCCACGACCCCGTGCTGTCGCGCTCGCCGCTCTTCGGGCCGGGCGACCCGGTCGGCGAGCCCGTGAAGATCTCGCCCGCCTCGGTGTTCTGATCTTGCGCCGCCCGGCGAGCGCAGGGGCAGCCGGATGAGGCTGCCCCGGAGCGAGCGGGGGGATCGGGGGGGCGCGAGCCGAAGGCGAGTGTCCCCCCGCGTAGAAATTCGGCGCGCCAGGGGATAAGGGTGGTGCGTGGCGATCACCCTGCGCCGAGTGGCGATCCCGGCGTCGCCCGTCGCGCCCGGCCGGGGCCCGGCCGAGGTCCTCGTCCGCGAGGCGGGCGCGGGGCCCGCGGTGGTCCTCCTTCACGGTGGGTGGGGCTGGGAGGCGTACCCCTTCGACGTCGAGGCCGTGGCCGCGCGCCACCGCGCCGTGGCGCCGGATCGCGTGGGCTACGGCGGCTCGGGGCGCGTCGCCTGGCTGCCGCACGGCTTCCACCGCGCCATGGCCGAGGAGACGCTCCTCGTCCTCGACGCGCTCGGCATCGAGCGGGCCGCCCTGTGGGGCCACAGCGACGGCGCCGTGATCGCGGCCTGGATCGGGTTCCTCGCGCCCGCGCGCGTCGGGGCGCTCGTCCTCGAGGCGCTGCACTTCCTCGCCGCGAAGGTGTCGTCGGAGGAGTTCTTCCGCAGCGCCCGGGACGCCCCCGAGCGCTTCGGGCCGGCGGTGGTGGAGGCGCTCGTCCGCGACCACGGCCAGGGCTGGCGCGAGGTCGTCGCCGCGAGCGGAAGCGCCTGGCTCTCGATCATCGCGGAGGGCCGGGCGGGCCGGCCTGACCTGTTCGACGGCCGCTTCGGCGAGATCCGCGCGCCCACGCTGCTCCTGCACGGCAGGCGGGACCCGCGCACAGAGCCGGGCGAGATCGAGGCGGCCCGGCGGGCGCTCCCCGGTGCGGAGCTGGCGCTCGTCGACGCCGGCCACTGTCCCCACGCGAGCGAGCGGACCGGCGCGGAGGCCACCCGCATCGCCCTCGAGTTCCTGGAGGAGCACGGCACATGATCATCGTACGGCACGAACGCCTGCGCGCGGCCGGCGCGCGAGTCCTCGCGGCGGCGGGCGGGGCGGAGGCGGATGCGCGGCTCGTCGCCGACCACCTCGTCGACGCGAACCTCACCGGCCACGACAGCCACGGCATCGGCATCCTCCCGCACTACGTGCGCGCCATCGCCGAAGGGCTCCTCGACCCGAGGGCGCACGCCGCCATCGAGGACCGGGGCGGCGCGGTCCTCGCGGTGGACGGCCGGAAGGGCTTCGGCCAGGTGGTGGCGCGGGAGGCCACGGCCGCGGGCATGGCGCGCGCCCGCGGGGCCGGGATCTCCCTCGTCGCGCTCCGGGGCGCCTTCCACGTGGGACGCATCGGCGCCTACGCGGAGCAGGCGGCGGCGGCGGGGCTCGTCTCGATCCACTTCGTGAACGTGGTGGGGCACGCGCCGCTCGTCGCGCCGTTCCGCGGGACCGACGCCCGCATCGCCACGAACCCGTTCTGCGCCGCCTTGCCCGCGGCGGGCGGGAAGCCGGCGGTGGTGCTCGACTTCGCCACGGGCGTCGTGGCGCTCGGCAAGGTCCGCGTCGTGCTGAACAAGGGCGAGCGGATGCCCGAGGGCATCCTCCTCGACGGCGCCGGCCGGCCCACCACCGATCCCAGGGTGATGTACCAGGAGCCGCGGGGGGCCATCCTGCCCTTCGGGCTTCACAAGGGGTACGGCCTCGCCTTCCTGTGCGAGCTCTTCGCCGGCGCCCTCACGGGCGGCGGGACCATCTCGACGGTGCCGTACGAGAGGGACCGCATCACGAACAACATGCTGTCCTTCTTCGTGGACCCGGCGAAGCTCCCCGGCGCCGCCGGGCTCGAGGCGCAGATCGCCGCCGCGATCGATCACGTGAAGGCCTCGCCGCCCGCCGATCCGGCGCTCCCGGTGCTCGTGGCGGGGGAGCCCGAGCTGGCGTCGCGGGCGAAGCGGACGGCGGAGGGGATCCCCATCGACCCGACCACGTGGGAGGAGCTGCGGGGGGCTGCGAGGGCGGTCGGCGTCGACTTCGAGTAGGGAGCGCGCGCAGCAGGGATCTTCGGTGGCTGCTGGCGCTGCCGTTCGCGGACGGCGCCCGACTCGTGAGGATCGCTGCGCCCCGGGCCGGCGTCCGCCGGCGCCGCGTCCTCGGCGCGCGACGCGCGGTGAATGCCGCGCGCGTATGGGAGGCGATCGCGTGGCGCGCCTCCGAACTCGGGCGCGCGCTCGCTTCGCGACGCGCGCCTCGGACACCGTCGGCGCGGACGGCTCCACGATTCGCGCGCGAAGCCTCGTGGTTCGCGGCGCGCCTGCGGATGCGCCGGCGGCCGCCGGCCCGGGGCTCCGCTATCTCCCAAGCGCGGGCGCCTGGACCCCGTCAGCGGAGCAGCATGCTCGCCATTCCGACCGCAGTCCGGAGGCGTAGATGGGGCCGGGGCGGGCCCTCGCGGCGAAGGAGCGGAGCGAGCCTTCGGCGACGCCACCCCGCAGGACGCAGTGCACGAGCGTGCCACCGCACATGGGGAGCCGCGCAGCGCAGCGGTGGCACTGTCTCGTGCCGGCGGGTTCGATCACGCGGCGCCGCCGCAAGGACGGGGCCCCTTCGGGCCGAGCGGAGCGACGCCGCCGCGAGGGCCCGCTCCGGCCCGCACGGAGACGGAGGCCCACGGTAGGGGCTTCGAGCGGGAGCGACGCCGCCGCGAGGGCCCGCTCCGGCCCGCACGGAGGCGGAGGCCCACGGTAGGGCTTCGAGCGGGAGCGACGCCGCCGCGATGGCCCGCTCCGGCCCGTACCGAGACGGAGGCCCACGGTAGGGGATTCGAGCCGCGGCTCTCTAGCGGTACAGCGGCGCCGCCGCCTCGGCCCAGAGCCGGATGGCCTCGACCGCTCCGGTGGGATCGGGGTGGAGCCCGTCCATGAGCCGCTCCGGGTGGGCGTGGAAGTAGGCGTAGAGGTCCGGGCCGGGCACGAGGCGCTCCTCGCGCGCCACCGCGTCGACGGCGGCGTTGAGCCGCGCCGCGAAGTCCTCCTTCGAGTTCGTGCGGAACGGGATGCGCGGCACGATGGGGATCTTCCCGGCGGCCCGCACCTTGCGGACGACCGCGAGGAGGTCCCTCCGGAACGCGACCGGATCCCAGTCGTTCGATCCGAAGGAGAGCGCGACCACCTTCGCGTCGGGGTTGAGGGCGAGGACGCCGTCGATGCGCGCGACCGCGTCCGAGTGGTGCAGGCTGCCGAAGCCCGCGCCCACGGTGGCGGGGAAGTAGCCGGGGTGCCGCCGCGCGATCGCCTCCGCGAAGCTCGGCTGGTGATCGGGCGCGCGGTCGAAGACGCCCGAGGTGATGCTGTCGCCGAAGAAGACCCAGATGTCGTACGCGGGGGCGAGCGCAGCGGCCGGGGGACGAGGCTGCCCCTGAGCGAGCGCGGGCCCGGGGGGCGCCGCCTCGTCGCGCCCTCCGGAAAGATCGTGCACGTCGATCTCGTCGAGGTAGAGGCCCCACTCGAACGCGTCCGGCGAGAGGCGCGTCACGGAGAGCCGCACCCATCGCTGGCCCGCGAAGTCGAAGGCGTGGGCGCGCGTGCGCACCGGGTTGTCGGTCACGGCCGCGACCGTGCGCCAGGTGCCGTTCGAGCCGTCGGTGGAGTCCGCCGACGTCTCGATGCGGTAGTCGACGGGCGCGCCGTACTTCCGGTCCGTGTAGTCGTGGTTCCCGGAGGAGGTCCAGGAGAGGAGGAGGCGCGAGTAGCCGGCGCCGACGTCGATCGCCACCCAGGACGGCCTCTCCGGCGACGGCTTGCCGCCGCTCCAGGTGGCGTTCGTGCGATAGACGCCGTCCACGACGACCTCGGCGCCCCGGGGCCGCGAGGCGACCCGCTTCCCGCGCGAGACGAGGGGCGCGGGCACGAGCTTCTGGATCGCCGGAGCGGGCGCCGACGCCGGCTGCCTGGGCTGCCTGGCCGCGGCGGGCGCCGCCGCGAGGAGCGCAGCGATCCCGAGCCCCGAGAGGATCCGTGCCCGCGCCGTCACGCGGTGGGAGCGACCGTGGGCGCCGCCGCGCGGCGGGCGCGCTCCGCCCTCCAGAGGTCGTACCGATCCGCCCCGGCCGATGCGGCCCAGGTCGCCGCGCTCAGCACCACGACGCCGAGGAGGGCCGTGCTCGTGGAGAGCTGCTTGTGGATGTCGGCCGAGAGGGCGCCGTACGGCAGCTCGATGGAGATGAAGTAGCCGAGGAGCGAGTGCCGGCCCATCGTCCGCAGCCAGGAGAGCCACCGATCCGCCGAGGCGGGCAGGAGCTGCAGCGCCCCGCTCGTCGCCACCACGACCCCGAGCCGGATCGCCACCCACTGCGGCGAGGTCCGCCAGAAGTCCTGGTGAGCGTAGAAGGGCGGGACGTAGCGCTCCGCCAGCCAGCCGCCCGCGGCGAGGGCGACGCCCATGCCGATCCAGAGGAGCGGCCTCGGCCCCTTCCAGGCCAGCCGGCCGAAGGCGAACCCCGCGAAGGCGAAGGCGGCCCAGGGGAAGAGGTGGAAGATGCCGCGCTGCCAGTCGGTCGTGTAGAGGTAGTCGAGGAGGCGGCTGGCGGGGTGGCCCCATCCGCCCACGACCGGGGAGAGGAAGGCGACCGCGCACGCGGCGCCCGCGGCGAGGGCGACTTGCGCCCTCGGGCCGCGTCCCACGGCGATGAGGGCGCTCGCGAGGAGCGAGACGGCGATGACGTTGAGGACGTCGACCCGCAGGATGCCCTGCCAGCCCCCCGGCACGCGGTAGGCGCCGCCGAGGACGAACTCGGCGGCGCGGAAGGCGTAGGCGACGCCGAGGAGCCAGAGCGCCCGGCGCAGCGCGCCCATGCGCCGCGCGCCCGCGGGGACCTCCCTTCGCTCCCCCGCGGCGTCGGCGAGGAGCTGGGACATGCCGGCCATGTAGAGGAAGGAGGGCGCGGCGAGCCCGCCGATGGTGGCGATGAGCTCGTGGGCGCTCCCGCGAGCGACGGCGTCGGCGCGCCAGGAGTCGTAGGTGTGCCACTCGACCATGTAGAGCACGGCGAGCCCGCGCTGCCAGTCGAGCCAGAGCTTGCGGTTTCTCTCGGCCACGTCGCGTCGCCTCCTCGGGGCAGGCCTCCGGCCGGCGGATGACGAGGGAACCTTACCCGAGAGGAGGGGCAGGGGCGAGCGGAGGCCGAGCTCCTACGTCGCCCCGCGGATGGCCTCGATCGCCGCGGGGTTCTCGAGCGAGGAGAGGTCGCCGGGGTCCTTGCCGAGGTGCGTGGCGCGGATCACGCGCCGCATGATCTTGGCGGAGCGCGTCTTCGGAAGATCGCGCGCGAAGAGCACGCGCTCGGGCCTCATGGCCTTTCCCATCTCGGAGGCGACCTTCTCGGCGAGCTCGGCGCGGAGCGCCTCGGACGCGGCCTGGCCGGCGCGCAGCACGGCGAAGCAGACGATGGCCTCGCCCTTCACCTCGTGCGGAACGCCCACCGCGGCCGCCTCGGCCACGGCGGGGTGCCCGACGAGCACCGACTCCACCTCGGCCGGCCCGATGCGCTTCCCGGCGATCTTGAGCGTGTCGTCGGATCGGCCCTGCACGGACCAGAAGCCGTCCCCATCCACGATGGCCCAGTCGCCGTGCGCCCACGCGCCGGGGAAGCGCGAGAAGTACGTCTCCTCGTAGCGGGCCGGGTCCTTCCAGAAGCCCTGCGTCATGCCCGGCCACGGCGCGGTGATCACGAGCTCGCCGACCTGGCCCCGCACCGGGCGGCCGCGCTCGTCGAACACCTCCGCGGCGATGCCGGGGATGGGCCCGTTGAACGCGCACGGTGCGATGGGGGCGACGGGGAAGCAGGAGAGGATGCCGCCCGAGATCTCCGTGCCGCCGGAGTAGTTGATGATGGGGAGCCGTCCGCCCCCCACGGTCTCGAAGAGCCAGCGCCACGGCTCCGGGTTCCACGGCTCGCCCGTCGAGGCCAGGATGCGCAGCGACGAGAGATCGTGGGCGCGCACCGGGCCCTCGCCGTGCGGCATGAGCGCCCGGACGGCGGTGGGCGAGATGCCCAGGACGCTCACGCGATGCCGCTCCACGAACGCCCAGAGGCGATCGGGGCCGGGGTGATCGGGGACGCCCTCGAAGAGCACGGCCGTACCGCCGTGGAAGAGCCCCGAGGCGATGAGCAAGGGGCCCATGAGCCAGCCCAGGTCCGAGAGCCAGAAGACGCGGTCGCCCTCGCCCACGTCGTGGCAGAAGGCGAAGTCGCTCACCGCCTTCACGAGGAAGCCGGAGTGCGTGAGGACGGCGCCCTTGGGCCGGCCGGTGGTGCCGGACGTGTAGATGACGAAGCAGGGGTGATCGGGATCGACGGCGAGCGGCTCGCAGCGATCCGCCTCGCCGCGGACGAGGTCCTGCCAGGCCACGTCGCGGCCGGGCGTCCAGGGGACGTCGCGACCGAGCCGGCGGTGGACGACGACGTGCTCGACGCTCGGCGAGGCGCGCACCGCCTCGTCTGCGGTCTCCTTCGTCTTCACGACCTGGCCGCGGCGCAGGAAGCCGTCGGCCGTGACGAGCACCTTCGCCTCGCAGTCGGAGAGCCGCGTCGCCACCGCCTGCGCGCCGTAGCCGGAGAAGCAGGGGACCACGAGCGCGCCGATGCGCGCCACGGCGAGCACCGCCGTGGCCGACTCCGGGGACATGGGGAGGAAGACGCCGACGCGATCCCCTGCCGCCACGCCGAGCCGGCGCAGCGCGTTCGCGAGCCGGTTCACCTCTCGCGCGAGCGCGGCGTAGCCGACCGTCCGGACGGCCCCGTCGTCTCCCTCCCAGGAGAGGGCGACCTTCTCGCCCCGGCCGGCGTCGAGGTTCCGGTCGAGGCAGTTGTCCGACAGGTTGATGAGCCCGCCCGGGAACCACCTCGGCCAGGCGAGGCCGCGCGACGCGTCGAGGACCTCCCGGTAGGGCCGGAGGAAGCGCACGCCCAGGTGTCGGACGACGGCGTCCCAGTACCAGGACGGATCGGATATCGACTTCTGGTGAAGGTCGGCGAGCGAGGAGATGCCCTGCTCGAGCATGAACCGGCCGATGCGCGAGCGCTGGAGCGCGTCCGGAGCGGGGCGCCAGGCGATCTCCGCCATGTCTGCCTCATAGCACCGTCCACCTCCGGGGCGGCGCCGAGCCCCCAAAATCGACCTTGAACTTCGTCCGGTCGAGACCCACAGAGGCGATGGGATCGAGGGCGGGCGGTCGTGGACGACGACGGCGTCTTCAAGCTGGCGGCCCATTTCGAGGTTCTCCTCGAGGCGGCGCCCGACGCGATGGTGATCGCGGATGCCCGCGGCCGCATCGCGCTCGTGAACGCCCAGGCCGAGCGGATGTTCGGCTACACCCGCGACGAGCTGCTCGGGCGGCTCATCGAGGCGCTCATCCCCTCGCGCTTCCGCGCCGCCCACCGCGGGCACCGCGCGGGCTGGCTCGACCCGCGCGCTCGCCCCATGGGCGCGGGCGGCCTCGAGCTGTTCGGGCTGCGCAAGGACGGCACCGAGTTCCCGGTGGACATCCCGCTGCGGCGCGCTCCGGTCTTCCTGCGGGACATCGTGGAGGAGGCCGTGGAGGAGGAGCGCTCGCAGGCGGAGGTGAAGGGGCTCGGCCTTCGCGTATCCGCGCCGGAGGGCCTGCCGCCCGTGCTCACCGATCCGCGGTTCGTGCGGGTGGTCGTCTCGAACCTCGTCGGGAACGCCGTGAAGTTCACGGAGGCCGGCGGCGTCGAGGTCTCGATCGGCGCCGGCGAGGGCGCGCAGCGCATCTCCGTCCGGGACTCGGGCCCCGGCATCCCGGAGGCCGATCAGGCCCGCATCTTCGAGCCCTTCGAGCAGCGCGACCCCGTGCACATGAAGCACCTCCCGGGCGTCGGGCTCGGGCTCGCCCTGGTGCGCGAGATCTGCGCCGCGCTGGGCGGGCGCGTGGAGCTCCGCTCCGCGCCGGGCGCCGGCAGCACCTTCACGGTCGTCCTGCCGCTCGCGGCGGAGGAGCGTCCGGGCCTCGGCCTCGGCGCGCCGAGCGCCTCCCTCTGAGAAGGCTAGACGGGGTGGACGGAGTCCGCGGCGGCGCGCCCGTCGGCGTCGCAGTACGGCCCGTGGAAGAAGGACGTGAGGTCGAGCGCCGGCGAGGTGCCGAGCTCGGCGAAGGCGCGGCCCAGCGACCTCTTGCCGTGGGCGAAGGCGGTGCCGACGAGGCCGAGGCCGAGGGCGCGCTCGCCGGGGGAGAGCCGCTCCACGGTCCTCCGGTGGATGGCGGCCTCGAGCGCGGTGAAGGCCGAGAGCAGCTCGAGGTGGTCGAAGCCCGCCTCCCATCGCTCGCGGGCGATGGCGGCGGCGTGGGCCGTGAGCCCGGCGAGCTCGCGCCGCTCCACGGCGCCCGCCACCTCGCCGTAGAGCGCCTCGAGGCGGCGCCGCGTGGCCTTCTCGCCGTCGCGGCGGTAGTGCTCGAGCCGCGCCACCGCGCCGGCGGCCTCGTCGAGGATCTCCGCCCGCTCCGCGCGCAGCAGCTCTTGGATCGTCCGCATCTTCCGTCCTTCCCGGGGGGCGCGGAAGCGCGACCCCGAAGCGGAGCGGAACCTAGCGCGGATCTTCGCATGAGGGAAATGCATTCATGCTATCGTAACGATAACGATACGGAATGGAGCCCGCGTGGACGCACAGGCCCTGCGGTACTTCGTGGAGGTGGCGCGCAGCCAGGGATTCACGCGGGCGAGCGAGGTGCTCCACGTGACCCAGCCCGCCATCAGCAAGAGGGTCCGCTCCCTGGAGGACGAGCTGGGCACGCCGCTCCTCGTGCGCGAGCGGCGGCGCGTCACCCTCACCGAGGCGGGCCGGCTCGTGTACGAGCGGGCGCAGGGCGTCCTCGACACGCTCCGGACCATCGAGGAGGAGGTGGTGGAGATCGCCGCGGTGGCACGCGGGCGGCTCCGGCTCGGCATGACGCCCATCGTGGGCGTCACCTTCTTCCCTCCGCTCCTCGCCGAGTTCCACCGGGCGCACCCCGGCATCATGCTCGAGCTGCGCGAGGAGGGCTCCCACCACATCGAGAAGCTCGTGGCCGATCGCGAGCTCGACGTGGGCGCGGTCGTGCTCCCCACCGACGAGAAGCTCTTCGGGACCTTGCCCTTCGTCGAGGACGAGCTCGTGGCCGTCCTGTCCCCCTCGCACCCGCTGGCCCGGCGCCGCTCCCTCGTGCTCGGGGACCTGAGGGAGTCGCCCTTCGTGCTCTACCGCCCGGAGTTCGCCCTCCACGGGCAGATCCTGGATGCCTGCCGGCGCAGCGGCTTCACGCCGGCGGTGGTGAGCGAGAGCTCGCACTGGGACTTCATCGTGGAGATGGTCGCCGCCCACATCGGGGTGGCGCTCCTCCCGCGGACGATCGGACGCCAGCTCGACGAGCGGCGCGTGCGCACCGTCCCCATGACGGACCCGGTCATCCCCTGGAAGGTGGCGCTCATCTGGCGGAGGGATCGCCACCTCCCCCCCGCCACCCGGGCCTGGCTGGCGCTCGCCGAGAGGCGCCTGTTCGGGGGCGGGCGGGGCGAGCGGCGGGCGCGCGAAGGGCTGGCGCGCGGAGGCGGGTCGGTGCGATAAAGCCCAGCCGCGACGCACGCGCGGTCGCGGCAGGAGCGACGAGAGACATGGGACGGATCTTCGAGACGCGCAAGGCGACGATGTTCGCGCGCTGGAACCGCATGGCGAAGGTGTTCACGCGCGTCGCGAAGGACATCGCCATCGCGGTGAAGTCGGGCGGCCCGAACCCAGACCACAACCCGGCGCTCCGCCGCGCGCTCCAGAACGCGCGCAGCGCGAACATGCCCAAGGACAAGGTCGAGGCCGCCATCAAGCGCGCCAGCGGCCAGGACCAGAAGGCCTACGACGTCGTCCTCTACGAGGGCTACGCGCCCCACGGCGTCGCCGTCCTCGTCGAGACCGCGACGGACAACGTGACCCGCACCGTCGCGAACGTGCGCATGCACTTCAAGGAGAACGGCGGGAACCTCGGCACCACCGGGAGCGTCGCCTTCCAGTTCAAGCACATGGGCGTCTTCCGGCTCGCGCCGGAAGGCCTCGACCAGGATGCCATCGAGCTCGACCTCATCGACCACGGGCTCGAGGAGATGGGGGAGGGCCAGGGCGAGAAGGGCGAGAAGCAGATCGTCATCCGCTGCGCCTTCGAGAGCTTCGGGCACCTCCAGCACGCCATCGAGCAGCGGAAGCTGCCGCTCGTCTCGGCGGAGTCCGAGTACGTCCCGCAGAACCCGGTCCAGCTCCCCGAGGACCAGGCCAAGGAGGTCCTCGAGCTCGTGGACGCGCTCGAGCAGGACGAGGACGTCCAGCGCGTGTTCCACAACCTGTCGTAGTAGCGGGGGACACTCGGTCCCCTCCGCCTTCGGCGAGGGGACCTTGCGCCCCCCCGATCCCCCCGCTCGCTAAGGGGCAGCCTCATCCGGCTGCCCCTTCGCTCGCCGTCATCTCGGGTTAGGAGTGAGCCTTCGCCGGCTCGCTCCCGCGCTCGATGCTGGCCCTCGTCTTCACGAACGTCCCGGCGCGGAGGTCCTCCAGCGCCTCCCGGATCTCCTCGCGCGTGTTCATGACGAAGGGCCCGTAGCGCGCGTAGGGCTCGTGGAGCGGCTGCGCCGAGAGGAGGAGGAAGCGCGCCGGCGCGGCGGCGTGCACGCGGACGACGTCGCCGTCGCCGAGGACGACGAGCCGCGGCGCGGCGATGGCCGGGCCGCTCGCCTTCGCTCCTCCCACCGCCACCTCGCCGCGGAACACGTAGAGGAGCGCGGTGTGGCCGCGCGGGACGGGCTGCTCGAACGTGCCTCCCGCGGGCAGCGAGACGTCGAGGTAGGTCGGCCCGGCGAAGATCTCCCGCACCGCGCCCGCGACGCCGTCCACCTCGCCCGCCACCACGCGGATGCGCGCTCCGTCCGGCCGGGCGGTCTCCGGGATCCGGCCCGCCGGCACGTCCTGGTAGCGCGGGCTCGTCATCTTGAGCTTCGCCGGCAGGTTCACCCAGATCTGGAAGCCGTCGAGCCGGCGCGGCCCCATCCTCGGCATCTCCTCGTGGAGGATGCCGCTCCCCGCCGTCATCCACTGCACATCGCCCGGGCCGATGACGCCCGAGTTCCCGAGGCTGTCCTTGTGGGCGACGCTCCCGTCCAGCATGTACGTGACGGTCTCGATGCCCCGGTGCGGGTGCATGGGGAAGCCCGCCACGTAGTCGTTCGGGTCCTCCGAGCCGAAGTGGTCGAAGAGGAAGAAGGGGTCCAGGTGGTCGAGCGTCTCGGTGGCGATGCTCCGCCTGAGCTTCACCCCCGCCCCGTCGCTCGCAGCGGTCGGGGTGACCACGTCCAGCACGCCTCGCTCGGTCATGCGGCCTAGATAGCGACCGCGCCGGTGCAGCGCACGGCGCGCCCGGCGGCCCGCTCCCCGGCAGGGCCCGAGGCCGGGCCGAAGCCTGGCGCGCCGGCCCGGCTGCAGCGCCGGAGAAGGCCCGCTCGATCCGCTCCGCGGCGACGAACGCCGCGAGCGCGACGAGCACGACCAGGCCCGCCGCCGCGCCGGCGGGGACGCCCAGGAGGCGGGCGAGCGTGTAGGTGCCGAGCTCGCGCGAGCGCATGAACGAGACGGGGTCGTCGTGCCGAGCGGCGCGTACGAGCCGTGACGGACCGGCCGCGCCCCCGCGGGGCGCGGCCCTCTCCGTCTCCCGCGACGCGCCGAGCCGCGGGCGGCATCCCCTTCCGGTCGATACCCGGTCGGTTCACTCCGCGAGCACCCGCGATGGTCGCCCACGCCCCCCCTTTCCCGGCTGTGCCGGCGGGGGGCGGCGCGGTTAACTGCGCGCACCATCCAGGTCCGAATCTCCGTTTCGACGCGCCTCGAGCGCGCCGCGCGGTGCTCTTGGACCCGCTCCAGGAGGAACACCATGATCCGATCGTCGATCCCGCGGCTCCTTCTTCTCGCCCTGCTCGCGTCGTCCCGGGCGGCGGCCGCCGGCGCAGCGCCGTTCAGCCACGCCGAGGCGACCGTGGCGCAGCTCCAGGCGGAGATGGCCTCGGGCCAGCTCACCTCGCAGGCGCTGACCCTCGAGTACATCCAGCGGATCGTCGCCATGGACCAGGGCGGCCCGGGCGTGAACTCGGTCATCGAGATCAATCCGGACGCGGTGGCGATGGCGGCGAAGGCGGACGCGCTGCGCCGGCAGGGCAAGGTCCTCGGCCCCCTCCACGGGATCCCGGTCCTGCTCAAGGATAACATCGACACGGGCGACGTCATGCAGACGAGCGCCGGCTCCTTCGCGCTCGTGGGGCGGCCGGCGGTGGTCGACTCCACCGTCGCGGCGAACCTGCGCGCGGGCGGGGCGGTGATCCTCGGCAAGACGAACCTGTCCGAGTGGGCGAACTTCCGCTCCTTCGAGTCCATCAGCGGGTGGTCCGGCCGAGGCGGCCAGACGCACAATCCGTACGGCATCGACCGGAACCCGTGCGGCTCCAGCTCCGGCTCGGGCGCGGCGGCCTCGGCGAACTTCTCCGCGGTCTCGCTCGGGACCGAGACCGACGGGAGCGTCGTGTGCCCCGGCAACGCGAACGGCGTCGTCGGGCTGAAGCCGACCGTGGGGCTCACCAGCCGCGCGGGCGTCGTGCCGATCTCGCACGTCCAGGACACCGTCGGCATCCACGCGCGGACCGTGGCGGACGCCGCGGCCACGCTCGGCGTGATCCAGAGCCGCACGTTCGACGGCCGCGATCCCGCCACCGGCGGCGTTCCGCTCGGCTGGCAGGGGACGGGGAAGGCGCGCCCCGCCAGCATCCCCACCGACTACACGCAGTTCGTGAACCCGAACGGCCTGCGGGGCGCACGGATCGGCCTCACGCGGGTGGGCCTGGGCGGCTTCGATCCGTTCGTCCCGACGCCGCAGCCCGTGACCGAAGCCATCGAGGCCTCGTTCGCGGCGCTCACCGCGGCGGGCGCGACCGTCATCGACCTCGACGCGGCGGGCTTCACCTTCGCCTCCGCCGATGGCGAGTTCCTCATCCTGCTCTTCGACTTCAGGAACGACGTCGCCGCCTACTTCGCCACCCGCGTGGGCGTGCCGGTGGCCGGGGGAAACCTCCAGACGGCGATCGACTTCAACGACGCCCACGCGGACGTGGAGATGCCGTTCTTCAACCAGGACATCTTCGAGCTGGCGGCCGCGCTGGAGCCGGGGCCCGACGACCCGCAGCCCATCTTCGGCGGCCTCACCTACAACCAGGCGCTCGCCATCGATCACCTCGCCGGCGTGAACGGCATCGACGCCGCCATCGCGCAGTTCCACCTCGACGCCGTCGTCAGCGCCACGGACAACCCGGCCTGGTCGACGGACCTCGTCTACGGCGACCACTTCATCTTCGGCACCTCGGGCCTCGCCGCGGGCCCGGGCTATCCCATCGTCCAGGTGCCGGCGGGGATGGTCTTCGGCGTGCCGCTCGGCATCAGCTTCTTCGGGAGCGCCTTCAGCGAGCCGACGCTCATCCGGCTCGCCTCCGGGTACGAGGCGGCCACGCAGGTCCGGGCGAAGAACCTCCCCACGTTCGCGCCCACCGTCCCCTTCACCAACGTCCAGGGCACGACCCTGCCCGCGAGCAGGGCGTCCAGGGCGTCGTCCAAGGCGCCGCCGCCGCGCCCCTCCGACGTGGGGCGCCGGCCGCACGCGCTGTAGACGGGCGCCGCCGCCTCACTCGCCCTGCCGCGCCGCGGGCTCCTCCCCGTGGGCGCGGCGGGCGCGCGCGCGGATCCGGTGGAACTCGGGATCAAGATGTCCACACGGCGGGGCTCCCGCCCCGTCGCGGCGGGCGAACGCCTGCGGCCCACCCGGGGAAGCCCCATCCCCGCGGCTACCCCTCCGAGCGCCTGCAGGTCCCTTCGCGGCTCTTGGTGCCACGAGCTACGACCGCACCGTCGCACGCGCCGGCGGGAGCAGGTATCTTTCGGCCCTCGTCCTCGGCCTCCCCCTCCCTCGGCGGGATTTCCCATGAGCCGAACCCATTCGTACGACACCCACCTCGACAAGAACCCGGCGAACTACGCCCCGCTGACGCCGCTCGTCTTCCTCGACTGGACGGCGGAGGTCCACCCGGAGCGGCTCGCCGTCGTCCACGGAGAGCGCCGCTACACGTGGGCGGAGACGGCGGAGCGGTGCCGGCGGCTCGCCTCGGCGCTCGCGGCGCGCGGCATCGGCGTCGGCGACACCGTGGCCGTCATGGCCGCGAACACGCCGGAGATGGTCGAGGCGCACTTCGGCGTCCCCATGACGGGCGCCGTCCTGAACGCGCTCAACACGCGGCTCGACGCCGAGAACCTCGCCTTCATGCTGGATCACGGCGAGGCGCGGGTGCTCATCGTGGACCGCGAGTTCTCGCCGAGCATGGCCACGGCGCTCGCCATGACGGCGCGGAAGCCCCTCGTCGTGCACATCGACGACCCCGAGTACGACGGCCCCGGCGAGCGCCTCGGCGAGATCGACTACGAGTCGTTCCTCGCCTCCGGCGCGCCGAGCTACGCGCGCACGGAGCCGCGCGACGAGTGGCAGGCCATCGCGCTCGGCTACACCTCGGGCACCACCGGCAACCCCAAAGGCGTCGTCACGCACCACCGCGGCGCCTACCTGAACGCCATCGGCAACATCCTCACCTGGGGGATGCCGCACCACTCGGTCTACCTGTGGACGCTGCCGATGTTCCACTGCAACGGCTGGTGCTTCCCGTGGACCATCGCCGCGAACGCCGGCACGAACGTGTGCCTGCGCCGCGTGGAGGCCGCGCAGATCCTCGCCCTGGTCCGCGAGCAGCGCGTCACGCACTACTGCGGCGCGCCCATCGTGCAGAACCAGGTCATCGACGCGCCGGCGGAGCTCAGGAAGGGCATCGATCACAAGGTGTCCGCCATGGTCGCGGCGGCGCCGCCGCCCGCCTCGATGATCGCCGGCATGGAGCGCATCGGCTTCGACCTCACCCACGTCTACGGGCTCACCGAGGTGTACGGGCCCGCCGCGGTGTGCGCGAAGCACGAGTCCTGGAACGCCCTCGACGTCGAGGCGCGCGCCGAGAAGAACGGCCGCCAGGGCGTGCGCTACGTCGTCCAGGACGCGATGACGGTGATCGATCCGGCCACCGGGAACGAGGTCCCCGCCGACGGGAAGACCATGGGCGAGATCGTCTTCCGCGGGAACATCACGATGAAGGGTTATCTCAAGAACCCCAAGGCCACGGACGAGGCCTTCGCGGGCGGCTGGTTCCACACCGGCGACCTGGCCGTGCGCCATCCCGACGGCTACGTGAAGATCCGCGACCGCGCCAAGGACGTCATCATCTCGGGAGGCGAGAACATCTCCTCGGTGGAGGTGGAGGAGGTCCTCTACCGCCACCCGGCCGTGGCGGCGGTGGGCGTCGTGGCCCAGCCGGACGCGAAGTGGGGCGAGAGCCCGCGGGCCTACGTGGAGCTCAAGGCGGGCGCGGCCGCGACCGAGGAGGAGCTCATCGCGCATTGCCGGGCCCAGATGGCCCATTACAAGGTCCCGCGGAAGGTCGTGTTCGGTCCCCTGCCGAAGACGTCCACGGGCAAGATCCAGAAGCACGTGCTACGGGAGTGGGCGAGGTCGGCGTCGGCGATCGAGTGAGAGGGCGGACGACATGGCGAACGACGGAAAGCCGGGCAGCGAGGCTCCCTACGTCCTGCGGCGGGACGAGGGCGGAGTGGCGACCCTGACCCTGAACCGCGGCGAGCGGTTCAATCCGCTCTCGGTGGAGATGATCGCCGCCCTGGAGCGCGAGCTCGACGCCATCGGGGCGGACCGGACGGTGCGGGCCGTCGTGCTCGCCGGCGCGGGGAAGGGCTTCTGCGCCGGCCACGACCTCCGGGAGATGCGCGCGCATTCCGAGGACAAGCCGTGGCAGCAGAAGCTCTTCTCGAATTGCTCGCGCATGATGGTGAAGTTCACGGAGATCCCGCAGCCCGTCATCGCTCGCGTCCACGGCGTCGCCACGGCCGCGGGGTGCCAGCTCGTCTCGATGTGCGACCTCGCCGTGGCGGCCGAGGAGGCGAGGTTCGCCATGCCGGGCGTGAACGTCGGCATCTTCTGCTCCACCCCGGCCGTGGGCGTCGCCCGGAACATCGGCCGCAAGCGGGCCATGGAGATGCTCCTCACCGGCGAGCTCTTCGACGCGAGGACCGCGCTCGCCTGGGGGCTCGTGAACCGCGTCGTGCCGGCCGCCGCGCTCGACGCCGAGATCGCGAAGTTCACGGCCATCATCCTGGAGCGGAGCGGCAAGGTGGTGGCCACCGGGAAGAAGGCCTTCTACCGCCAGATCGAGCAGCCGCTGGCGGGCGCGTACGCCCTCACGAGCGAGACCATGGCCTCGAGCATGCTCGAGCCCGACGCGGCCGAGGGCATCGACGCCTTCGTGCAGAAGCGGCCGGCCAGGTGGCCGGCGCCCTAGAGAGGCGATCCGCCGAGGACGTCCTGCTTTCCCGGGCGGCGCCCGCCGTGCATGGGCCGCTCCGCCCCCGGGCGGCGGCCTCCGGCGCAGCGTCCTCGGCGCGGGATTGCTCGGAAGGGCGCGCGCGTACCCGAGGCGTTCGCGTGGCGCGCCGGCGAACTCGGCGCGCGCTCGCTTCGCGACGCGCGCCTCAGGCACCGCCGGCGCGGACGGCCGTCCGATTCGCGCGCGAAGCCCCTTCATCGCGGCGCGCCTGCGGATGCGCCGGCGGCCGCCGCCCGGGGGCTACGCTGGGTTCGAGGGCGGGCGCCTGAACCCTGCAAGTCACGCGAGCACGTCAGCATTCCGGTCGCGGTCCGGAGGCGTAGATGGGGCCGGGGCGGGTCGTCGCGGCGAAGGAGCGGAGCGAGCCTCTGCGACGCCACCCCATCGGACGCAGTGCACGTGCGTGCCACCGCACGATGAGAGCCCCCCGGCGCAGCGGTGGCACAGTCACGTGCCGGCGGTCTCGATCATGCGCCGCCGCCTCCACGACGGGGCACCTTGGGGCCGAGCGCAGCGACGCCGCCGCGAGGGCCCGCTCCGGCCCTCGCGGAGACGTAGGCCTACGGAAAGGGGGTTCGAGAAAGCCGCCGCGAGGGCCCGCTCCGGCCCTCGCGGGGACGG
>DATDDC010000396.1:0-2368 GCA_036523995.1 Anaeromyxobacter sp. | reverse complement strand
GGTTCCGGCCCTCGATCTTGGCGAGGACGGTCGCGCCGGTGCCCTGCGTCACGCGGTTGAGGCGCACGAGCGGCGTGCGGCCGATGCTCTTGCTGTTGTCGTCGTAGATGCGTGCCATCGCGGCCTCCTCGCCGGCCCCGGCGGGCGGCGGGCCGGGATAGACATCCATCCACTATGACGGATGACCTGTCAAGCGAACTGTCCGTGATAACGGAGGAGGCCGGGCCCGGAGTCCCGGGGCGCGTCCGCCTACCCGGCCTCGGCCCCCGCAGCCGGCGCCGCCTCGGGCGCGGTGGCGCGAAGGGCCCGGGCCGCCGCGGCCTTCCGGAACCGGTTCAGGTCGCGCGTCGTCTCGAAGGTCTCGCCGAAGAGCGCCGAGAGGCTCCGGAGGATGGCGCGCACAACGCGCTCCTCGCACTCCGGGTCGAACCGGATCTGCTCCGTGAGCCACCGATCCAGCCACCCGGGATCCGGGAGCCGGCCCTGCACGGTGTCGTTCGGGAAGAGGCTCCGGTTCACGTGCAGGTTCGTGGGGTGGAGCGGCTTCCCGCTCAGGCCGCTCGAGGCCATGAGCACGCCGACCTTCGCGAAGGCGGCCCGCGCTGCCTCCGGCGTCTCGTCCATGGCCCGCTGCATGTATCGGAGGTACGCGCCGCCGTGCCGCGCCTCGTCCTCGGAGATGAGCTCGTACACGCGCCGGATGACGGGCTCGGTGTGCCACTCCGCCGCCCGCCGATACCAGCGGGTGAGCCGGAGCTCGCCGCAGAAGTGCAGCATGAGCGTCTCGAGCGGCGGGGCGGGATCGAAGTCGAACCGCACCGCGTGCAGCTCCGCCTCGGTGGGGACGAGGTCGGGCCGGAAGCGGCGCAGGTACTCCATGAGCACGAGGGCGTGCTTCTGCTCCTCGTAGAACCAGATGGACATGAACGCGGAGAAGTCCTCGTCGTGGCGGTTGTCGCGGAGGAACATCTCCGTCGCGGGCAGGGCCGACCACTCGGTGATCGCGTTCAGGCGGATGGTGCGGGCCTGCTCGTCGGTGAGCGCGGCCGCGTCGAAGCGATCCCAGGGAACGTCGTCGGCGAGGTTCCAGCGCGCGCGCTCCAGGGTCTTGAACAGCTCGGCGTAGAGAAGCGACATGACCCCTCCTCGGAAGTCGGCGCCGGCGCGGGCCCGGGCACGAGCCTCCGGGGAAGGTCCTAAGGGCGCCGTGTCTCGGAAGTGTCACGGCGCGCCCGGCAGCGAGGAGGCTGCCGGGCGCGCCAGGAACGGGGCGCCGCCAGGTGGGACGCGCCGCGTCAGGCCGAGCCGACGGCGCGCCGCGCGCCCGGGATGCCCTCCGCGACCGCGGTGACCGCCCGCTCGGGCTTGAGCGTGAGCAGGTGGACCACCGTGGTCACGACGCCGGCGAGCACCACGAGCCCGTGCAGGAACACGACGAGCATCCAGAAGCGCATCGGCTGCTGGGCCACCATGAACGGCTCGCCGCGCACGCGCTCGAGGTACGTCTGGAGGACGCCCGCCACGGCGAAGGCGAGGCTCATCCCCAGGACGCCGAGCGTCATGAGCCAGAAGCCCCAGTGTCCGGCGCGCTCGTCGTAGCGGCCGCCGGGGAGGCCCTTGAGCCGCGGCATGGCGTAGTAGAAGAACGAGAGGTTGAGGAGCGCGTAGGCGCCGTAGAAGGCGAGGTGGCCGTGCGAGACGGTCACCTGGCTGCCGTGCGTGTAGTAGTTGATCTGCGGCAGCGTGTGGGCGAAGCCGAAGAGGCCCGCGCCGACGAAGTGCAGGATCGCCATCCCCGCCACGTAGATCCAGGTGAGCCGCGGCTTCAGGCCGGTGCCGTTGTGGTCCTTCGTGGAGCGCCAGGTGTCCCAGAGCATGAGCAGGATGGGGAACGGCTCCAGCGCCGAGAAGACGCCGCCCACCCAGAGCCACGCCTTGGGCGCGCCGAGCCAGTAGTAGTGGTGGCCGGTGCCGGCGATGCCCGTGAAGAGGAAGAGGCCGAGCTGGACGTAGAGCCACCTCTCCGCGATCTTTCGGTCCACGCCGGTGAGCTTGATGAGCAGGAACGCGGCGATGGCGGCGGTGACGAGCTCCCACGCGCCCTCCACCCACAGGTGGATGACCCACCACCAGTAGTACCAGTCGACGGCGAGGTTCCGGTAGAACGGCATGCCGAACAGGTACATGCCCGCGAGGAACACGAGGCCGCCGAGCAGCGTCCCCTGCGTCGCGTTCCAGCGCTTCGCGCGCATGAGCGTCACGCCCACGTTCGCGAGGAAGAGGAGCGCGCAGCCGACCACGACGAAGTCGAGCGCCGTCGGGATCTCGAGGAGCGGCCGCCCCTGCGTCCACCCGAAGAAGAACCCCA
>DATDDC010000395.1:0-4916 GCA_036523995.1 Anaeromyxobacter sp. | reverse complement strand
CGCTGCTGGATGTACTGCACGCCCTCGTGCTTCACGAAGGTGAGCGAGCCCGGGCCGGGGAGCTACTACCGCATCAAGCTCGACACCTGCGACGGCTGCAAGAAGTGCGTGGACGAGTGTCCCTGCGGCTTCCTGGACATGGTGTAGGGAGCGGCGACCGTGGCGAGCCCAGGCCTTCCGAGGGTGGTGGTCGCGGGCCTCGCCGGGGACACCGGCAAGACCGTCGTCACCCTGGGCCTGGCGCGCGCGCTCACCCGGCGCGGCGTGCGCGTCGCACCATTCAAGAACGGGCCCGACTTCATCGACGCCGCGTGGCTCGGCGCCGCGTGCGGAACGGCCGGCCGGAACCTCGACACCTACCTCATGCCGGCCTCCGCCATCGCCGCGGCCATGAGGCGCGCGGCCGCCGGCGCGGATCTCGCGCTGGTGGAGGGGAAGCGCGGCCTCTACGACGGCGCGGACGTGCGGGGCTCGCACTCCACCGCGGAGCTGGCGAAGCTCATCGGCGCCCCGGTGCTGCTCGTCGTGAAGGCGACCAAGGTCACGCGAACGGTGGCCGCGCTCGTGCTCGGGTGCAAGGTGCTCGACCCCGACGTCGCCCTCGCCGGCGTCATCCTGAATCGCGTGGGGACGGGCCGGCAGGAGGGCCTCATCCGCCGTGCCGTGGCCGACGCCACCGGCCTGCCGGTGCTGGGCGCGCTCCCGCCGCTCGAGGGGCAGCCCCTGCCGTGCCGCCACCTCGGGCTCGTGTGCGCGGACGAGCACCCGGACCGCGAGGCCTCGCTCGAGGCGCTCGCCGACGCCGTCGCCGCCCACGTGGATCTCGACGCGGTGCTCGCCCTGGCCGGAAGCGCCGGCCAGATTCCCGGCGCGCTCGCGGCGGAGCCGCCGCGCCGCGGCGGCCGGAAGGTGCGCATCGCCGTGCTGCGCGACGCCGCCTTCTCCTTCTACTACCCGGAGAACCTGGAGGCGCTCGAGGCGGCCGGGGCGGAGCTCGTCTTCGTCTCGCCGCTGGCCGATCGCGCGCTCCCGCCCGTCGACGCGCTGTACGCGGGCGGCGGGTTCCCCGAGGAGCACGCTCCGCAGCTCGCCGCGAACGAGCCCATGCGCCGCGCCATCGCGGCGGAGCTCGCGGCCGGGCTCCCGGCCTGGGCGGAGTGCGGCGGGCTCATGTACCTCTCGCGCGGCATCGTCCGCGAGGGGCGCGAGCACCCCATGGTCGGGACGCTGCCCATCTCGGTGGAGCACACGGCCCGGCCGCAGGGGCACGGCTACATGGCGGCCACCGTCGACCGGCCGAACCCGTTCTTCCCCGTGGGCACGCGGCTCCTCGGGCACGAGTTCCACTACTCGCGCGCCGCGGGGCCCTTCCGGGGGGACACGGCGCTGTCCGTCGAGCGCGGCGCCGGGCTCGGTCACGGCCGCGATGGACTCAGCGTGAACAACGTGGTGGCCACGTACATGCACCTGCACGCGCTCGGCACGAGGGGCTGGGCGGAGGGCCTGGTGCGGGCCGCGCTCCGCCACTCGAGCCGCGCGGCGCGGCACGCCTCCGCCGCGCGAGCCGGAGGAATCCGATGACGGCCGCCACCGCTCTCCAGCCCGCGGCGGCCAGCGCCCAGGAGCGCGTCCGGCTCGGCACCGCCATGCTGCGCGCCGGCTTCACCAGCCAGGCCGAGCGCGAGCTGCGCAACGCCCTGGAGCTCGATCCCGGCTGCGCGGGCGCGTGGGTGAACCTGGGGGGGATCCTCTTCTCGCGCTGGGAGTACGGCGCCGCGGTGGAGGCGAACCGGCGGGCCGCCCAGGCGGACCCCACCCTCGCCATCGCGCACTTCAACCAGGGGCTCGGGCATCTCCAGCTCGGCGAGGCGGCGCGCGCGGCCGAGTGCCTGGAGAAGGCGGTCGGCCTCGAGCCCGGGAACGGCGCCGCCTACCACCACCTCGCCATCGCCCTGTACGCGCTGGGGCGGCCCCTGGAGGCGCGCCTCTGCGCCGAGTACGCGAAGGAGCTCGGGTACCAGCCGAACCGCGTTTCCCAGGAGGCGCTCGAGCGGGCCGCGGCGGCAGCGGAAGGCGGATGACACGCGCAGGAAAGGCAGTCGAAGCGAAGACCATTTCACCGCAGAAGGAGGACGCGATGGCACAGCTGAAGGTCAAGGAACAGTCGCTCGATCTCGACGAGGACGGCTTCATCCAGCAACCGGAGAAGTGGGACAAGGACGTGGCGCTCGCGCTGGCCGAGACGGAGGGCGTGAACGAGCTCACGGAGAAGCACTGGCAGCTCGTGAACTACCTCCGCGACTACTACATGAAGTTCGGCGTCGCTCCGATGATCCGGAAGGTCTGCAAGGACAACAACATGAAGCTCACCGAGATCTACACGCTGTTCCCGTCCGGTCCGGCGAAGGGCGCCTGCAAGGTCGCAGGGCTGCCGAAGCCGACGGGCTGCGTGTAGCGGCGGCGCGGCCGGGACGCGACGGTACGCCATGACGCTCGCCGATCTCCTCTCGGAGAGGCAGGACGCCCTCTGCGGTCGCTGGCTCGACGCCATCCTCGCCGGCTACGGCGAGCCGACGGCGTCGCGCTGGCGGCGCGAGAAGGATCCGTTCCGCAACCCGGTCGGCCACACCCTGGCGACCGGCCTCCCGGCCCTCGTCGCGGCGGTCTCGCGCGACGCGGGGCTCCCGGAGGACGCGGCGACCGCGCTCGAGGCCATCGTCCGCATCCGCTCGGTCCAGGACCTGGCGCCCTCGCGCGCCGTCGGGTTCGTGTGGCTGCTCCGCGACGCGATCCGCGCCGAAATCGGTGAGGAGCTCTCGAGAGCGCACGCGGAGGAGCTCGCCCAGGTGGAGCGCCGCATCGAGCGGCTCGGCCTCGAGGCCTTCGACACCTACGTGGCCCTCCGTGAGCAGGTGTTCCGCCTGCGCCAGGAGGAGCTGAAGCGGAGCGTCGCGTCCATCCTGCGCCGGTGGCACGGCGGCCAGATCCCCGAGCCGGGCGCGGAGGACCTCGCCCAGCTCTCGCCGCCGCGGGACGCCGGCGCGCGGAGGTGAGACATGCGCATCCTCGTGCCCCTCGTCGCCGTGCTCGCGCTCCTCGCCGTCGCCCTCGTGGGCGTGGGCGCGCTCGGCTGGGTCTCGCTCTTCGGCGTGGTCGTGCCGTACGCCGCGGCCGCGCTGTTCCTGGGCGGGATCGCCGCCCGGGTCGTGGGCTGGGCGCGGTCGCCGGTGCCCTTCCGCATCCCCACCACCTGCGGCCAGCAGAAGTCGCTCCCCTGGATCCGCCAGGCCAAGATCGAGAACCCCTCCACCACCGCCGGCGTGATGGCGCGGATGGCGCTCGAGGTCCTCCTCTTCCGGTCGCTCTTCCGGAACACGCGCACCGAGCTGCGCGACGGCCGGCTCGCCTACGCCTCGACGAAGTGGCTCTGGGCGGTGGGGCTCGCCTTCCACTACTCGTTCCTCGTCATCGTCCTCCGGCACCTCCGCTTCTTCCTGGAGCCGGTGCCCGGGCCGGTCCTCGCGCTCGCCAGGATGGACGGCTTCTTCCAGGTGGGGCTGCCCGCGGTCTTCGCGACGACGGCCATCTTCCTCGGCGCCGTGACGTTCCTCTTCCTCCGCCGGGTGGTCTCGCCTCCGCTCCGCTACCTCTCCCTCGCCACGGACTACTTCCCGCTCTTCCTGCTCCTCGCCGTCGGGCTCTCCGGCGCCTGGCTCCGCCACGTCTCCAAGATCGACGTGCCCACCGCGAAGGGCCTGGTGATGGGCCTCGTCCACTTCTCCCCGGCGACGGCCCCCGGCGTGGGCACCGCCTTCTACGTGCACCTCTTCCTCGTTTCGACGCTCCTCGCCTACTTCCCGTTCTCGAAGCTCGTGCACGGGGCCGGGGCGATGATGTCGCCGACCCGGAACCTCACGGCCAACAGCCGCGAGGTGCGGCACGTGAACCCCTGGAACCGGCCGCTCCCCGTCCACACGTACGAGGAGTACGAGGACGAGTTCCGCGACCGCATGCGGGACGCCGGCTTGCCACTCGAGAAGGAGGCGTGACGCATGTCCGGCCCCCCCGCCAAGCACGAGCCCAAGCCCGACCAGCTCGACTACTACAGCCAGGAGAAGCTCCTCCAGGTCGACTACGCGAGGACGCCGGCGAAGGACTGGATGAGCGAGCCGGCCGACATCCGGCCCGGCAACTTCATCTATCCGGCCAAGGCCCAGAAGCTCGAGTACATCGGCTTCCCCAACGGCCGCGAGTGGTCGCCGCTCGACAAGGACTGGAAGCTCCCCGAGAACTGGAAGGAGATCGTCCTCCAGGGGATCCGGGAGCGGCTCGACAAGTACCGCTCCTTCAAGATCTTCATGGACTCGTGCGTGCGCTGCGGCGCGTGCGCGGACAAGTGCCACTTCTACATCGGCAGCGGCGACCCGAAGAACATGCCGGTGCTGCGCGCGGAGCTGCTCCGGTCCATCTACCGGAACGACTTCACCACCGCCGGCAAGATCCTCGGCAAGCTCGTGGGGGCGCGGCCGCTCACCGTCGACGTCATCAAGGAGTGGTTCCTCTACTTCTACCAGTGCACCGAGTGCCGGCGCTGCTCGGTGTTCTGCCCGTTCGGCATCGACACCGCCGAGATCACCATGATGGCGCGCGAGCTCCTGAACCTGCTCGGCGTCAACGTGAACTGGATCATGCAGCCGGTGGCGGACTGCTACCGGACCGGCAACCACCTCGGCATCCAGCCGCACGGCCTCAAGGACACGCTCGAGTTCTTCGCCGACGACATCGAGGAGGTCACCGGGATCCGCGTGAACGTCCCCATCAACAAGAAGGGGGCAGAGGTCCTCTTCGTCACGCCCTCCGGCGACTTCCTGGCCGACCCCGGCGTCTACACGTGCATGGGGTACATGGCCCTCTTC
>DATDDC010000394.1:0-8438 GCA_036523995.1 Anaeromyxobacter sp. | reverse complement strand
ACCCGGCCGCCTTGACGGCGCGCGCGATCTCCGCGCGCCGGGCGAACGCGGCGTCGAGCTCGCCCTCCCCGATCTCGACGCGGCCGACGTCGCCGTGGTGCCGCACGCGCAGGTCGCGGAACCCGAGGGCGCGCACGGCGGCCTCGGCCCGCTCGACCTGCCCCAGCCGCTCGGGGGTGACCGGCGTGCCGTAGGGGATCCGCGAGGCGAGGCACGCCATCTGCGGCTTGTCCCAGGTCGGCAGCCCGTATGCCTCGCTCCAGGCGCGCACCTCGTCCTTCGTGAGCCCCGCCTCGGCGAGCGGCGAGCGGATGGCGCGCTCCAGGGCGGCGCGGTGGCCGGGGCGGTGGTCGCGCCGATCGTCGGCGTTGAAGCCGTCGAGGATGGCGGCGATCCCCTCGGCGCGCGCCGCCTCGCCGCAGAGCCGGTAGAGCTCGCGCTTGCAGTAGTAGCAGCGGTCCCGGGAATTCTCGACGTAGCCCGGATCGTGCTGCTCCAGGCTCTCGCGCTCGAGGTGGCGGACGCGGAGCGTGCCGGCGAGGCGGCGCGCCTCCTCGCGCTCGGCCATCGGCACCGAGGGCGAGTGCGCCGTGAGCGCGACGGCGCGGCTCCCCAGCACCTCGGCCGCCACGGCGAGGACGAAGGTCGAGTCGACGCCGCCCGAGAACGCGACGAGCGCGCTGCCCGCGGACGCGATGTCCTCCTTCATGCGCGAGAGCTTCGCGCCGGACGCCTGGCGGAGGGCTTCGAGCGGGGCGGTCATGGCGCCCGGACTTATAGCGGACTCCCCACCGGTGGTCATTCTAGGCGGGGGGACACTCGGGCTTCGCCCTCGCGCCCCCCCGATCCCCCCGCTCGCTCCCGGGGCAGCCTCATCCGGCTGCCCCTGCGCTCGCACTGGGCGACCAGGGAGACACTCGGGCTTCGCCCTCGCGCCCCCCCGATCCCCCCGCTCGCTCCCGGGGCAGCCTCATTCGCATGCCCCTGCGCTCGCACGGGGCGACCGGGTCCGGGCCCGCTACCTGCGCCGGGCGGGCCTGGCGGTGCGGGCGGCCACCTTGCGGGGTGCCTTGCGGGCCGCGGACGACGAGCGGAGCTTCCGGCGCGCCTTCCCCGACTTGGCGGGCTTGCCGCGGCGCGGCCGAAGGCCGCCGGTGAGCCTGCCGAACTCGGTCGGGCCGACGAACTTGTGATCGACGAGCGCCTGGAAGACGGCCTTCCCCGCCTCCTCCACGGAGGTCTGATCGGTGTGGACGGTCACGTCCGCGTGCGAGGGCGGCTCGTACGGAACGTCGACGCCGGGGACCTGCCGGATCTCGCCGGCCAGGGCGCGCTTGTAGATGCCCTCGGGATCTCGCTGCTGGAGCTTCTCCATGGAGCAGTCGACGAAGACCTCCACGAACCGGCGCGCCTCCTTGCGGAGCTGCTCGCGCGCGTCGCGGTACGGCGACAGCGCCGCGCAGACGGCGACGCCGCCGGCGCGCAGGATCGCCTTGGCGGCGAAGCCGAGCCGGGCGACGGCCTTGGCGTGATCCTCCTTCGACGTGCCGAGCCCCTCGAGCAGGACGCGCGCCTCGCCGTCCTCGTCGAGGAGCTCCACGACGCGGCCGGCCGCCGCGAGGCGGGAGACGAGATGAGCGGCGAGCGTGCTCTTGCCCGCCCGGTTCATCCCGGTGAGCCAGACCACGAACCCGTTGCCCTGCTGGCTATCCATCCGACCTCCGTCCGCGCCGCGCCCGAGGGGCGCCGCGGAAGCGCCGAGCGATTTTGACGAAGTATACCCCGAGGGTCCCCCGGCGCAAATGGGCGGCCCGCGGAGCGAATCCTATATTTGCCAGTTGCTACGGTACCTTACGCAATCCGGCGGGCCGCATCTCCCCAATCGTGCGGCGGCGCGATTAGGGCTTCTGGCCCGCCGATTGGGCCGGGCCGGAGCGCGGATCGACGCCGCATGCGCAGCCTGCGAGCCGCGAGGTGGGCTGCGCGGTCGCCACCCCGCGGACGATCTCGATGCGGCGGCCCGGGATGGCTCCCGGGCTCGCGATGAGCTGCACGAGCTCGGCCGCGGCGAGCGCGGCGAGCGCCGCCGACGCGGCCACGGGGGGCCGCTCGGCCCCGCCGGTCGAGCGCGCGCAGGAGTAGCAGGGAGCGCGGGGCGGGACGGTCACGACCGAGCCCCCCTCCGCGTCCGGCTCCAGGACGACGTGCGGGATGCCGGCGCGCCGCGCCACCTCCGCCGCGGACAGCGCCTGCACCACCGAGGGCGCCGCGACGAGGGCCGCCGTCGGCACGCCGCCCGTCGGGTAGCGCGCGACGTCGGTGAAGCGCGAGAGCGACGAGAGCGCCATCCGCGCCACCTCGGCGCGCGGCATCCCGACCGTGTCGGGGTGGAAGAGCCAGCCCGTGGCGTCCGCCGGGGCGACCGGCTCCGCATCGTCGAGCCAGAGCCGGCCCACGCCCGCCTGGACCAGGTAGACGAGCGCCGCGGACGCCGCTCCGCCGGCGCCCACCGCGCGGACCCGCGCCTCCTGGAGCCGGAGCTGCGCGAGCTCGCCGAAGCCCGGCACGAGGAGCTGGCGCGCGAAGCGGGCCAGCCGGTCGTCGGCGAGCGCGGTCACGGCAGCTCCTCCGCGCTCCGCGGCGTCCCCTTCTCGACGAGCACGCGGAAGGCGCGCTCGCCTCCGGCGAGCGGCTCCACGCCCACGACGCGATGCCCGTCCTCCTCGGCGCTGCGGGGGAGGCTCTCGGCCGGCTCGCCCGCGGAGAGCCACAGCTCGAGCACCTCGCCCGGCGCGAGCCGGTCGAGCGCGATGCGCGCCTTCACGTAGGTGAGGGGGCACGCGAAGGGGCGGAGATCGAGCGTGGCGCGCGGCGCGCTCACGGGGCCCCCTCCGCGCGCGAGGACGTCCGCTCGCAGGCGGCCGCCGCCTCGAGCGGCTGCGTCCCCGCGCACGCCGGGCACCCGGACCGCTTGCGGACGAGCACGATGCGCGAGCGGGCGGTGCGCGCCTCGTAGGTGTAGAGGCGCCCCTCGTACGCGCCGCGCTCCCCCTGGACGAGGCGGAGCGCCTCCGCCGCCATGAGCGCCCCGGCGTGGCCGGCCACCGGACCCAGGATCCCCGCCTGCGAGCAGGAGGGGATCTCGCCCTCGGGAGGCGGGGCCTCGAAGAGACAGCGGAGGCAGCCGCCCAGGCCGCCGGGCACGACGGTGAGCAGCTGCGCCGTGGTGCGCAGGACGCCGCCGTGGACGAGCGGGCGAGCCGCCCGGAGCGCGGCGTCGTTCGCGAGGAACTTGGTCGCGAAGTTGTCGGACCCGTCGACGACCACGTCGGCGGAGCGCGCCAGCTCCACGGCGTTCCCCGCGCCGAACCGCTCGTCGCGCGCCTCGATCGCCGTCGCCGGGAAGATCGCCCGCAGGCGCGCCGCCGCCGCTGCGGCCTTCCGCGCGCCGAGGTCGCCCTCGCCGAAGAGCGGCTGGCGGTTCAGGTTCGAGGTCTCGACGGAGTCGTCCTCGACGAGCACGAGGCGCCCGACCCCCGCCGCGGCGAGCACGAGCAGCGCCGGCCCGCCGAGGCCGCCCGCGCCCACCACGAGCGCCGTCTTGCGGGAGAGGTCCATGGAAGGAAGGCCCGTATATCCCGCCGCCGGAAGCGCGGCAACCGACGCGCGAGCCTGGGTCGAGGGCGAGCACGATCCCGATGCCGACCTCGACCTCGACCTCGACTCCGACCCGCAGCTAGATCACGACGAGCTGCCCCCCCCGCGCCGCCTTGAGCAGCGCCGGCAAGGAGGCGATGCGATCGACCGCGCTCCCGAGGGCCGCCGGATCGAGACCCGCGAGGCGCACCGCCGTGTCGCACGCGACGATCTCGAGGCCGAGCTGGCGCGCCTCGCCGAGCGACGCCGCGAGCCCGAGGACGCGCGCTGCGGCCGCCTCCGGCGGAGCGCCCTCGTCGAACCGCCCCGCCACCCACAGCCGGAGCGGCTCGAAGAAGAGCGCGACGGTGACGGCGTCGCCGAGCGCCGCGGCGGTGACCGCGAGCGTGACCGCCTGGTAGCGGTCCTCCCAGGAGCCCCGCTGGAGGAACACGACGAGCGGGCCCGCCATCGGTCATCCCCTCGCGCCGAAGAGCCTGCCGAAGAACCCCCTCTTCGCCGGCCGGGAGGCCGGCGCGGGATCGATCGGGCGCGCGCCGCGCGGCGCGGTGGGGGATTCGGGGAATCCGAGCTTCTCGCGCAGCGACTCGGGGGTGTCGTGCGTGGCGAGGCGGGCCACCGAGGCGCGGCCGCTCTCGCTGTCGGTGCCCGTCACCGTGAGGAGCCCCTCCGCTCCCAGGGCGAACTCCACCGCGATCCTCACGGCGCCCTTCTCCCGCGCCGGCAGGTCGCGGAACTGCACGGTGCCGAGGTACTCGCACTCCGACGCCTTGGCGGAGTTGCCCTGGAACACGTGCAGCTCGAGCTCGGTCTGGCCGTCCCGCGTGGTGGCGAGCTCGTACGCCTTCCTGGCGGGCAACGCGGTGTTGCGCGCGAGCACCGTGGCCATCCTGCCGCCGGGGAGGCCGACGCCGATCCCCATGGCGAGCGCGTCGATGAGGACGATCGAGCCGGCGCTGCCGATCGACTCGCCGAGGAGCGCCGCCCCGAGCGCGACGGCCTCGTCCGGGTGGACCGCGGCGTTCGGCTCGCGCCCGAGCTCGGCGGCCACCTTCCGCCACACGAGCGGCATCCGGCTCTGCCCGCCCACGAGCAGCACCTCGTCCACGTCGGCGGGCCGGAGGTGCTTCGCGGCGAGGACGTCGCGGCAGACCTCGAGGGTCCGCTCCACGAGCCGTCCGGTGAGCGCCTCCAGCTCGGACCGGGTGACCTCGACGGAGAGGTCGACCTCCTTGCCGTCCTCGCCCTTGCACAGGTAGGGCACGTGGGCGATGGCCCGCTCGCGCGTGGAGAGCGCGATCTTCGTCTCCTCCGCCGCGTCGCGGATCCGCTGCCAGACCGCGCGGTCCTCCGGCGGCGCGAACCCGTGGTCCTCCATGAAGCGGAAGACCAGGTGATCGACGAGCTGTGCGTCGAAGTCGAGGCCGCCGAGGAACGTGTCACCGCCGGTGGAGACGACCTCGTAGGCGTCGCCGCGGATCTCGAGGACCGATGCGTCGAAGGTGCCGCCGCCGAGGTCGTACACGAGCACGCGAGACTGGAGGGCCTTGCCGTGGCCGTAGGCGAGCGCCGCCGCGGTGGGCTCGTTCACGATCCGCTCGACGTGCAAGCCCGCCAGCCGGCCCGCCTCGTGAACGGCGTTCCGCTGGTGGTCGTCGTAGTGGGCGGGCACCGTGACCACGGCGCGCTCCACGGGCTCCCCGAGCACCTGGGTCGCGCACTCCTTCATCTCCGCCAGGACGAGCGCGGCGATCTGCTGGAGCGTGTAGTCCCGCCCGGCGAAGCGCACCGCGGCGGCGCCGCCGGGCGCCTCCACGATCTCGTAGGGGAAGCGGTCCCGGCACGCCTGCACGGTGGGGGACGCGAAGGGCCGCCCCACGAGCCGCTTCGCCCCGTACACGGTGTGGTGCGGGTTCACGATCACCTGCGCCTTCGCGGGCTGGCCCACGAGGAGCCGGCCGTGGGGGTCGTAGGCGACGATGGCGGGCACCGTCGTCGAGCCCTGCCGGCAGCGAAGCACCGTGGCGCGGCCCTCCTTCGCGAAGGCGACGAGGGCGTTCGTCGTGCCGAGGTCGATGCCGACGACCGGCCCCGCGACGGGCCGCAGGCGCGAGCGCTCGGGGGAAGGCGCCGGTGCGGGCGCGCCGGCGGATGCCGGCGGGGCCGGAGCGACCCCGGCGGGCGCCTCGGACCCTTCCCGGTGCCCGGCCGCGAGATCCACCTCCTCCGGCAGCGGCGGCTCCTCGCTGCGAGCGGCCGCCCCCTGCGTCGCGACGACGAGGTCGACGAGCGCCCGGCTCTCCGGAGTGAGCTCGAGGAACCGGATCCCCATCCCCGGATCGCGGTGCGGCTCGCCCGGGGCCGAAGGGGGCGTGGTCCAGCGGACGACGCCGCGGCCGCTGATGACCTGATCCCCGGACTGGATGGCGACGTCGAGGCCGAGCTCCGTCCCGGGCGGGCTCGGGTCGCGCGTCCGCACGAAGATCCCGCCGCTCGAGATGTTCATGGCGTAGCGCTCGACGAAGTCGTCCATGGATCCGAACGCGAGCCGGATCCGGAGGACGGCGCCGACGCGCGGCGCGCCACGTTTTTCGTCCGCCATCGCGAAAGCATCGTAACCTTCCCGGGTCGGCGCACGCCACCGCGCGCGCCGGCGCACCGAGCGCTCCGCGGAAACGAGCGCTCGACGCTCACGGCAGGACTTGCGGGCGCGGCCTGGCCCGGAAACCTTCTGGAGGTGCTTCGAAGGGGAGGTGCAGCGTGAAGAAGGCAGTCCACATCGCTCCTGCGGACGGGCGGCTCGCGGTCCTGCTTCCGGGCCTCGGGGCCGTCGCGACCACGCTCATCGCCGGGGTGGAGGCGGTGCGCCGGGGGAAGGCGAAGCCGATCGGTTCCCTCACGCAGATGGCCACGGTGCGGCTCGGCAAGCGGACCGAGAAGCGCTCTCCCCTCATCCGGGAGCTCGTGCCCCTCGCCGCGCTCGACGACCTGCGCTTCGGCGCCTGGGACGTCTTCCCGGACGACGCGTACGCCTCCGCGCTGCACGCCCGGGTGCTCGAGCCCGACCTCGTGGAGGAGCTGCGGGCGCCGCTGCAGGCGGTGAGGCCCATGCCGGCGGTGTTCTCGCCCGATTACGTGCGGCGCCTCGACGGACCGAACGTGAAGCGGGCGCAGAGCAAGCGCGAGCTGGGCGAGGCGCTCCGCGACGACATCCGCCGCTTCATGCGCGAGAACCAGTGCTCGCGCGCCGTCATGGTCTGGTGCGCCTCGACCGAGGTCTACCTCGAGCCCTCGGCCGTCCACGCGGAGCTCCAGCGCTTCGAGCAGGCCATGGCCACGAACGACGCGGCCATCGCGCCGTCGATGATCTACGCCTGGGCGGCGCTCCAGGAGGGCATCCCCTTCGCGAACGGCGCCCCCAACCTCACCGTCGACGTGCCCGCGCTCCAGGAGCTCGCCCGGTCCCGCGGCGTCGCCATCGCCGGCAAGGACTTCAAGACCGGCCAGACCCTCATGAAGACGGTCCTCGCGCCCATGCTCAAGGCCCGCATGCTCGGCCTCGAGGGCTGGTTCTCGACCAACATCCTGGGGAACCGCGACGGCGAGGTGCTCGACGATCCGGGGAGCTTCAAGACGAAGGAGGTCTCGAAGCTGTCCGCCCTCCAGCACATCCTGCAGCCGAACCTCTACCCCGACCTCTACGGCAAGTTCGACCACAAGGTGCAGATCAACTACTACCGGCCGCGCGGCGACAACAAGGAGGGCTGGGACGCCATCGACATCGTGGGGTGGCTCGGCTACCCCATGCAGATCAAGGTGAACTTCCTCTGCCGGGACTCGATCCTGGCGGCGCCGGTGGCGCTCGACGTGGCGCTCTTCCTCGACCTGGCCCAGCGCGCCGGCCTCTCCGGCATCCAGGAATGGCTGTCCTTCTACTTCAAGAGCCCCATGGTGGCGGAGGGGCTCTACCCCGAGCACGACCTGTTCATCCAGCTGACGAAGCTCAAGAACACGCTGCGGCACGTGGCCGGCGAGGAGCTCATCACGCACCTCGGGCTCGACTACTACGAGAAGTGAACTCGGGCGTGCACGCCACGCCCGGGACTTGCGCGGGGCGTCCGGCCGCTCCAAAGGGCACCCACGGGAGGATTCCCATGGCCTACGTCGTCGCCGAGCCGTGCATCAAGTGCAAGTACACCGACTGCGTGGAGGTGTGCCCGGTGGACTGCTTCTACGAGGGGGCGAACTTCCTCGTCATCCACCCGGATGAATGCATCGACTGCGGCGCCTGCGAGCCGGCCTGTCCGACCAAGGCCATCTTCCCCGAGGAGAGCCTGCCCGCGAAGTGGAACGAGTACGTGCAGCTCAACAAGGATCTCTCCACGAAGTGGCCGAACATCACCGAGAAGAAGGACGCGCTCCCCGACGCGGACGCCTGGAAGGACAAGGAAGAGAAGCGCCAGCTCCTCGAGATCTGAGCCCGGCGCTATTGCGCCCGCGGCGGCCCTTTGCTAGAAACCGAGCCCGCTTCGACCGCCCAGGTGGTGGAACTGGTAGACACACCATCTTGAGGGGGTGGCGCCGTAAGGCGTGCGAGTTCGAATCTCGCCCTGGGCACTCTCCAGAAGACAAAGGGGATCCGGTGACCCGGATCCCCTTTTCCTTTTCGAGGCCGCGGGCGCGGCCGCTTCACTTCTTCGGCGCGGGCGGGTGCGACGGAGCGGGCGTCGCCGGCGCGGACGGCGACGGCGCGGGCGCCTGGCCGGTGGCGGGCTGGCCGG
>DATDDC010000393.1:0-2797 GCA_036523995.1 Anaeromyxobacter sp. | reverse complement strand
ACGGTCTTCTCGGGCTCGGTCATGCCGTTCCCATACCGGCGAACCCGGGAAGCGGCAACGCTGCTGTCACACGCCCGTGCCCGCGATCGCGGTCGCGGTCGCGGTCGGGGTCGGGGTCGAGGTCGGGGTCGAGGTCGAGGTCGAGGTCGGGGTCGGGGTCGAGGTCGAGGTCGGGGTCGGGGTCGAGGTCGGGGTCGAGGTCGAAGTCGGGTCGGGGTCGACGTCGGGTCGCGCGCAGACGACTAGCCGCCGGGAACGGCAGGCAGGTACAGTCCCCTCGGGATGCGCCTCGAGGACCTCTGCCGCCTCTCCGTCGCCGAGCTGCGCGAGCGCTTCCTGGACGGATGCCGGCCGCTTCCGGAGGGGCTCGAGGCGCTGCTCGAGGCGGACCCGAGGGCCGGGGCGCGCGAGGTGCTGCGGCTCGTCCGCAAGCGGCGCGAGGAGAACCGCGCCGAGGGGCAGCGGCTTCGCCACCTTCTCAAGTTCGAGCGGGAGCTGTGGGAGCGCGGGGTGGTCCATGTCGCCGGGGTGGACGAGGCGGGCATGGCGCCGCTGGCCGGGCCGGTCGTGGCGGGCGCGTGCATCCTGCCGCGCGACTACCGTCCGCGCGGCATCGACGACTCGAAGCAGCTCGATCGCAAGGAGCGCGAGCGGCTCGCCGAGGACGTGAAGAGGAACGCCGTCTGCTGGGCGGTGGCCCGGGCCGAGGTGGACGAGATCGACGGGCTCAACATCTACCGCGCCGGCCTGCTCGCGCTCATCCGCGCCGTGCGCGCCCTGTCCATCGTCCCGGACCACCTGCTCGTGGACGCGCGCAAGCTGGCGGAGCTGCGCATCGCGCAGACCCCCATCATCCACGGGGACGCGCTCTCCCTCACCATCGCCGCCGCCTCGATCCTGGCCAAGACGGCGCGCGACGCCCTCATGTTGGAGCTCGACGGCGCGCATCCGGGCTACGGGTTCGCACGCCACAAGGGCTATCCCACGGCGGAGCACTTCGATGCCCTGAGGCGGCTCGGCGCCTGCCCCATCCACCGGCGGAGCTTCCAGCCCGTGCGGCAGGCGCTCGGTCTCGAGCCGGTGCAGGGCGATCTCTTCGCCGCTCCGCCGGCCCAGGGCGAAACCGACATTTGACGGCCGGCCCGCCGGTGGCTACAACGGCGGGCGAGGACGAGCCCGACGGCGTCTGGCGCGTTCCCGAGCCGGAGAATCTCCTCCGGCCAGGGCGCCCCCCGATCCGGCGACCGCATGCAACGAAGAAAACCGACCCACGATCCCCACCAGCAGCACCCCTCACCCGAAGCAGAACTGGAAGAGCCGCGCGACAGGCCGCCCATGGGGCTGGCCCTCGATCCGCCGGAGGAGCCTCCGCTCTCGCACCCGCCGGAGATCCCGGTGGAGCGGCTCGACCCCGACGCCATCAAGGTCATCGCGCGCCTGCGCCACATGGGCCACAAGGCCTACTTCGTGGGCGGCTGCGTGCGGGACCTCCTCCTCGGCGCGACGCCCAAGGACTTCGACGTCGCCACCGATGCGCATCCGGGCGAGGTGCGCGCCATCTTCCGGAACTGCCGCCTCATCGGCCGGCGCTTCCGGCTCGCCCACGTCTACTTCCGCGGGGGCAAGGTGATCGAGGTCGCCACCTTCCGGAAGAACCCCACCGACGTGGCGGAGGACGTGCCCGAGAACGGCGGGGACCTGCTCATCACGCGGGACAACGTCTTCGGCACCGCCGAGGAGGACGCCGTCCGCCGCGACTTCACGGTGAACGGGCTCTTCTACGACGTCGCCAGGGGCGAGGTGATCGACTACGTGGGCGGGCGCGCCGACCTGGAAGCGCACCGCATCGCCACCATCGGCGAGCCCGAGGTCCGCATGCGCGAGGACCCCGTCCGCGCCCTGCGGGCGGTGCGGTTCGCGGCTCGGCTCGGCTTCACCGTCGCGCCCGACACCTTCGAGGCCATGCGGCGCCACTCCGGCGAGCTCGCCCGCTGCGCCCCGGCGCGCGTGCTCGAGGAGATGTTCAAGATCCTCCGCTGCGGCGGGTCGGCGCGGGCGTTCGAGCTGCTCCGCGCCTGCGGCGCGCTCGGCGTCGTGCTCCCCGCCCTCGGGGCGGCGCTCGACGGCTCGGACGAGCCGCGGCGCCGCGGCTTCTTCGCGCACCTCGCGGCGCTGGATCGGCTGGTGCGCACGGGCGAGGAGGTGTCCGAGGCGGTGCTGCTCGGGGCGCTCCTCCAGCATCTTCCCAGCGGGGCTCGGGGTGATGGCGCGCCGCCAGGACCCGCGCTCGCGCCGGGCGAGCCTCCACCGGCCGAGCCCGAGCTGTCCGGCGAGCTCGACGAGGCGGTCCCCGCCGCTCCCGCGCCAGCCTCGCACGCGCGCCCCGCGCGCGCCGCCGGGGGCCGCGAGGCCGAGGCGCTGCTCGCGTCGCTCGTCCAGACCTCGCGGCTGCCGCGAAAGATCTCGGAGCGCACGCGGCTCGCGCTCCACGCGCAGCGCTACCTGCGAGATCCCCCCCGCAAGCGCCGGCGACGCGGGCGCGGCCTCTCGGGGCAGCAGTACTTCACCGACGCGCTGCAGCTCCTGCGGATCTCGGTCGAGGCGACGGGAGAGGGCCGCGAGGTGCTCGAGCGCTGGACGGCGCACCACCCCCGGGGCGACGAGGAGCACGCCCCTCGCCACCGCGACGACGGCCACGCCGCGCCGGCAGAGCCGCAGCCGTCCCCGGCGGCTCCTGCGGCCGAGGCGCAGGCCGAGCCGGTCGCCGAAGGGCAGCCCGCCGGACGCCGCCGGCGCC
>DATDDC010000392.1:0-1947 GCA_036523995.1 Anaeromyxobacter sp. | reverse complement strand
GCCGACGCCGGAGCGGGCCGCCAGGTCCCGCTCTGGTCGATCCTCCTCGTCCTCGGGCTCGCCGCGTTCCTCCTGGAAGGGGTCCTGCTCGCGTGAGCCTCGATCGCGACGTGGCCGGCCTCTTCTGCGTGGGCTTCGAAGGCAAGTCGCCCTCCCCCGAGGTGCTGGAGCTCGTCCGGCGAGGCGTGTACGGCGTCGTCCTCTTCGGGCGGAACGTGGAGGACGCGGAGCAGGTGGCGGCGCTCGTGGCGGAGCTGAAGCGCGCGGCGGACCGGCCGCTCCTCGTGTGCATCGACCAGGAGGGCGGCCGCGTGGCGCGGCTGCGGGCGCCGCAGGGCTTCACCGAGCTGCCCCCCATGCGCGCCCTGGGGGACACGGGCGACGAGGTGCTGGCGCGGGAGGCGGGCCGGCTCCTCGGGAGCGAGCTCCGCGCGGTCGGCATCGACCAGGACTTCGCGCCGGTGGTGGACGTCGACACGAACCCGGCGAACCCGGTCATCGGCGATCGGTCGCTGTCGCGCGATCCCGAGGTCGTCTCGCGGCTCGGCGCCGCGCTCGCCCAGGGCCTCCAGGCGGCGGGCGTCGCCGCCTGCGCGAAGCACTTCCCCGGCCACGGCGACACCAGCATGGACTCCCACCTCGACCTGCCGAGCCTCCCCCATCCCCTGGAGCGGCTCGAGCGCGTGGAGCTCGTCCCGTTCCGCGCCCTCGCCCGCGCCGGCGTGGCCTCGGTCATGACCGCGCACGTGGTCTTCGAGGCGCTCGACCCGCGCCGCCCCGCCACGCTCTCGCCGCCCGTCATGCGGCTCCTCCGCGAGCAGGCCGGCTTCGACGGCTGCGCCATCTCCGACGACCTCGAGATGAAGGCCGTGGCCGATCACTTCCCGCTCGAGGAGGCCGCGCCCGGCGCGGTCCTGGCCGGGGTGGACGCGCTCCTCGTCTGCCACAGGGCGGCCGTCCAGCACCGGGCCATCGACCTCGTGAGGATGGCCGCCGAGCGCGGCGAGATCCCGCGCGCCCGCCTCGCCGAGGCGCGAGGTCGAGTGGAGCGGCTCCTCAGGTATGCCGGGCCGCCGCCCGATCCGGCCATCGCGCGCGAGCGCCTGCGGACACGGGAGCACCTTGCCCTCGCGGGGAGGATTCCCGCCGTCGCCGCCGGGCGGGACCCGACGGCGGGCCTCGCCTGAGCGCCGCCTCGAGCCGGTCGAACGCGTCCGACAGCGCCTTCCGCATGTCGCCCTGGTGGCGGATCACCGCCGAGACGTGCCCGGCGTCGAGCCAGCGAAGCTTCGACCCCCAGTGGTCCGCGATGCGGCGCATCTCGGAGGGCGGCACGACGGCGTCCTGCGCGGTCCCGACCACGATGGCCGCATCCGGACAGCGCGGCGGCGGGAGCGCCGTGACGGAGAAGCGGGCGAGGAGGGCGCAGAGCCCGCGCCGGGCGGCCTCGGCGTCCTCGTCCTTTCCGGCGAGCGCCGCCCAGTGGGCGACGTGCCGGACGAAGCCGCTCTCGAGGACCGAGTCGGGCGAGCAGGTGGGCGCGATGGGAACTACCGCGCAGGGGAAGGGCGCGGACGCCCCCACCATCGCGGCCATCTGCCCGCCCATGGAGTAGCCGGTCACGCCCACGAGCGGCATGCGCAGGCCGTCGCGGAGCCAGCGGAGGAGCGCCCGGCCCTCCTGGAACGTCGCCGCGCCCATGAGGTGCAGGTCCGAGACGCTGCGCACGGCGGGGCCGATCTGGTTCTCGGGGCGGCGGTCGCCGTAGAAGGGGTTCTCGAGGACGACGGCGCCGATGCCCCGCTCGAGGAGCGGCGCGGCGAAGCGCAGCCGCACGGCGAAGCCCTGGTCGCCCGACGCGGCGAGGTGCACGGCCACCCCGCGCGGCTCGCCCTCCGGAAGGAGCACGCGGACCCGCGCGATGCGCGCGCAATCCGGCAGCCGGTC
>DATDDC010000391.1:0-2172 GCA_036523995.1 Anaeromyxobacter sp. | reverse complement strand
GCCTACGGCGAGTACCCGGGCCTCGACTCGCTCGTCGAGGGGCTCGTGCGGACGCGCGACGTGCGGCCCATCGCCCCCGCCCCGGAGCCGCCGGACCTGGCCGCCTTCCGCGCGCTCGTCGACGAGTACGCCCGCCTCGCGAGCGGCTCGCGCGGCGAGGGCGCGGGATCGAGGTACATCGACGGGACGCGAAAGCGCCTGGAGCGCGCCCGCGGCGAAGAGGACCCGGTGCGCATCCTGAGGGAGCTCCTCCGCTCCGCGCCGCCCCCGCCGGCGAGGCTCAAGAAGCGGGACTTCCCCGACGACGAGGCGGGGTGGGCGCTCTACAAGGCGCTGCGCGGCGACGACGGGAGGGAGCCCCTCCGCGAGGGCGCCCTGTACGACGACCTCTTCCGCCCGTTCGCCCGCTGGATCGCCCGGCGCCTGGTGGCGGCCGCGCCCGCCGTGATCGCGACGTACGACAAGGTGAAGGCGCGCCACCGCGCCGTGGATCAGGTGGACCTCCTCCTCCGCCTGCGGGATCTCCTCCGCGGCGATCTCGCCGTCCGGGCCGGGTACCAGGCCCTCTTCGACCACGTCCTCGTCGACGAGTTCCAGGACACCGATCCGCTCCAGGCCGAGATCGTGCTCTACCTCTGCGAGCGGCGCGCCGCGGCGAGGGACTGGGGCGAGGTGGAGCTCGCCCCCGGGAAGCTCACCCTCGTCGGCGACCCGAAGCAGTCGATCTACCGCTTCCGCCGCGCGGACATCGCGGTGTACTCGGCGGTCCGGGACATCGTCCAGCGCGCGCCCCACCTCGTCGCGAAGCTCAGGGCCAACTTCCGGTGCGAGCCGGCGCTGGTCGACTGGCTGAACGACCGCTTCGACGAGGTGCTGGGAAGGCGCGAGGAGGGTCGGCCCGCCTTCGATCCCGACGCGGGCACGGTCGCGAACGAGCGGCTCCTCGCGGGCCGCGAGGGCGCCGGGGCGTCCGCGTGCGTCCAGGTCCTCCCCATCGCGGCGGAGGGCGGCCGCAAGCCGGACCTGCGCGCGGCCGAGGCCAAGGCCATCGCGGCGCACCTCCGCCGCCTCGTCGAGGGGCGGAGGAGGACCGTCGTCGATCCCGCCACCCGCGAGCGGCGCCCCGCCCGCTACGGCGACGTCGCGATCCTCGCGGCCACCACCCTGGAGCTGCCGCTCCTCTTCCCCGAGCTGGACAGGCTCGCCGTCCCGTACGCCGCGCGCGGCGGCTCGCTCTTCCTCGGCGACCCGCTTCACCGCCAGTTCCTGCTCGGCCTCCGCGCCATCGCCGACCGCGACGACGGCCTCGCCCAGGCGGCCCTGCTCCGGCCGCCCTTCTTCGCGCTCGACTACGACGACCTCGCCCGCGAGCGCGCCGCGGGCCCCGAGACGGCGCACGCGGGCGTCCTGCGCGCGCGGGCCGCCCTCGAGATGATCCGGGAGCTGCGCCGCCGCCGCTTCGAGCGATCGCCCGGCTCGACGGCGCGCCTCCTCCTCGAGGGCACCGCCTTCGCGCGCCACGCCGCGCTCGGCCCCAACGGAGCGCAGCGGCTCGAGGCCCTCCGGGAGCTCTGCCTCGCGCTCGACGCGGTCTCGGCGGAGGGGCTCGACTTCGACGCGGCCACCGCGCGGCTCCGCGGCTGGGCGGTGGATCCGGTGCAGCTCGACCCGCCGCGCCCCGTCGCGAGCGAGGCCGTCCAGATCCTCACCATCCACCAGGCGAAGGGGCTCGAGTTCCCCATCGTGGTCCTGTGGGACTCGTGCGCGGAGCTGGCCGCGCGGGACGCCCGGAGCCCCTTCGTCGTCGATCGGACGGGGAGATCCTGGGCCGTGGGGCTGGACGGGCTCTCCTGGGAGGAGCCGGAGGACGGCGGCGCGGCGGGGCGGGAGCGGCGCTACCTCGACGCGGAGAGGAGGCGGCTCGTGTACGTGGCCGCGACCCGCGCGAGAGATCTCCTCGTCCTGCCCGTCGCGGGGCGGCCGAACCCGGAGTGGATCACCGGCCGGCTCGCCCTGGGCGCGCCCGAGGCGCTCGTGGAGCGGGTCGAGCCGTTCGCGATCGGAGCGGAGCCCCCCTGGGCGTCCGAGGTCGCGCCGCCCGCTCCCCGGCCCCGCGGCGACGCCTCCGCGCTCGCGGCGGAGGTGGGGGCGGCGTGGCGCGCCGCCGCCGAG
>DATDDC010000390.1:0-3179 GCA_036523995.1 Anaeromyxobacter sp. | reverse complement strand
CTCGGCGTCCGCGTCGGAGACGACGCGCTGCTCGTGGAGGCGCGCGGTGCGGGCGGCGTCGGAGCGGGCGAGGAGGGCCCGCGCCTTCGCGGCGGCGTGCTCGGCCTCGGCCTGGCGGAGCTCCTCCGCGGTCGCGCCGTGGTCGATCCGGGCGAGCGCCGCCTCCGCCTCCGCCAGCTCGGCGCGGGCGAGGTCGACGGCGTGCCGCTGGGCGCCGTCCTCGAGCACGGCGAGGACCTGCCCCGCTCGCACCGCCTCTCCCTCCTTCACGGCGATCTGCGCGATCCAGCCGGGCTCCTGCGCCGCCAGATCCGCCTGGCCGCCCCACGGCTCCACGATGCCGGGCGCCACTACCGCGTCGGGCTCCGGCACCTCGCTCGGTGCTGTCGGCGTCGGCGTCGCGTGCCCGTGCGACGCGGCGTGCGCCGCAGGCTTGCTCGGCCGGTCGACCTTGGGCTTCCCGTGCAGGCCGCACCCTGCCAGCGGCGCGAGCGCGACCAGGGCGACCCACTTCCAGCTTCCTCTTCCCTTCGTCATGGCTTCCTCCGGATCTCGTACAGGGGATGGCCGGCCTCCGCGCGCACGCGGCCCGGATCGCGGCGGCCGCCGGCGTCGCCGGGAGCGACCCTGCCGTCGACGACGTGCACGAGCCGATCCGCGATGGAGAGGACGCGCTCGTCGTGCGTCACGATCACCACCGCCCGGCCGCTCCTCGCCAGCTGGCGGAGCGTGTCGAGGATCCCGCGGCCCGTGTTGCCGTCGAGCGAGGCGGTGGGCTCGTCGCAGAGCAGGACCGGGGCGTCGTTGACGAGCGCGCGGGCGATGGCCACGCGCTGCTGCTGGCCGCCGGAGAGCTGCCGCGGGTGCGCGGACCGCTTCTCCGCCATCCCGACGAGCTCGAGCGCCCGCGTCGCCCGCGCCACCCGCTCGGCGCGCCGGACCCCCGAGAGCAGGAGCGGGACGGCGGCGTTCTCGAGCGCGCTGAGGCTCGGGAGCAGGTTGAACTGCTGGAAGATGAACCCCAGGCGATCGCGGCGGAGGAGGGCCGTCTCGTCGGGGCCGGCGTTCGCGACGCTCTGCCCGTCGACGAGCACCTCCCCCTCGGTCGGCGAGAGGACGAGCCCGAGCAGGCTGAGGAGCGTCGTCTTGCCGCTCCCCGAGGGGCCCATGATGACGAGCACCTCTCCGCGCCGGATCTGGATTTCGGTCGGGTGGAGGGCGCGCGCCGCGAGATCGCCCCGGCCGAACACCTTGCCGATGCCCCGGCCTTCGAGCGCGACGGACCGGGAGACGAGAGACGAGGACATGGCGCTCAGCTCCTGAACACGAGGGCGGGATCGAGCTGCAGCACGCGGCGAATGGCGGCGAGCGAGGCGAGCGTGCACGAGGCGAGCGCGGCCGCCGCCACGCCGAGGACGATCTTCGGCGGCGCCACCATGGGCAGGTTCGGGAAGTGCCCGCGGACGACGTAGAACGCGGCCATGCCCACGAGGTAGCCCGCCGCCGCGAAGATCCAGGCCTGCACGAGGAGGAGCTGCAGGATGTCGCGCCGGCGGGCGCCGATGGCCTTCAGGGTCCCGTAGTCGCGGGCGCGATCGATGGCGGTCGAGTAGAGGGTCACCGCCACGATGGCGGCGCCGATGAACGCCGCGACGAGCGAGCCCATCCCGAAGACGAGGCCCACCGGCGAGCGCACGAGGAAGTACCGCTCCTCCATGGCGGCGAGCTCGTCGCGCGTCTTCACGAGCACGCCCGGGATGCGCGCCTCGAGGCGCGCCCTGAGCTCCCGGATCCCCTGTCCGGGAGCGGCGCCCACGGCGACGTAGGTGACGCGGTCCTGGGGGAAGTCCGTGAGCGCCCGCGCGTCGTCGATGTTGGCGAACACGTAGTAGTACGGGCTGTGCGGGTCCATCCCCTGGAAGAAGCCGGCGACGATGGCGGCCTTGCCGTCGATCTCGACGCGATCGCCCGGCTGCGCCGAGGCGAAGGTGGGCCGATCGTTCCAGTTGAGGAGGATGCGATCGGAGGCGCGGAGCGAGGCGGGCGTCGTCCCGGGCGCGAGCGACCTGGGCAGCCCGGCGTACCGCGGCGCCTCCACGCCCAGCACCTTCACGAACTCGCGCACGCCGTCCGGGCGCGTCACCTTGCCGATGCCCTGGACGATGGGCGCGGCCCAGGCCACGCCCGGGGTGCTCGCCGCGGCGCCCACCTTGCTCGCCGGGATGGTGTCGGTCGCGTCGGTGCTCTCCGTGGCCTGCGAGGCGATCCAGATGTCCACGCCGGTGCTGCTCACGAACGAGGTGACGCGGCCCAGGATCCCGGTGAGGAGCGACGTCTGCTGCGCCATGAGGAACACCGAGACCACCACGCCGATGAGCGTCCCGAGGCTCTTCACCGGGGCGTCGAGGAGCATGCGCAGCGCGAGGCCGGCGATCATGAGGGCGCCCGGGCTGGACGCGCCCGGGCCGCGTGCCCCCGAGGCCGGCGGGCCCGCGGCTCCCGAGCCGGGAGAGGGGCCGGCCCCGGGCGCGCGATGGGCCTCGCGGACGAGGCGCACGAGGAGCGCCGCCACGGCGCCCGCCGCGACGAGCCCGAGGACGCCGCTCGCCTCGAACACCGCGTCGTCCGGGAAGGCGAAGTCTGGAGACATGAAGAGGCGCTCCAGGGTCTCCCGCGGCGCGCCCGCGAGGTGGACGAGGAGCTTCGCGACGTGGCCGTACCCGCCGTGATAGAGGCCGAAGACGCCCACGAACGGCACGGCCGTCGTGACGGCGACCGCCGCGAGCGCGATCCTGCCCCGGTGGCGGAGGAACGCGGCCGTCGCCGCCGCGGCTACCGCGAGGAGAACGAGCGCGGGAACGACGACGTGGAGCCGGCCCGGATCGTCGTAGGTGCGGGCCCCGTGCATGAAGTGCAGGATCGTGATCGCCGCCTCGGCAGCGACGGCGAGGAGGAGCAGCTTCGCCGTGCGGGCGGCGGGGGATGGCAGCCTTCGCGATCGGGTCGAGGCGTTCATGCCCGATTGGCATTTCAAGCGTCGTGCCCGAGGAGATCCCGGCGGAAAAGGCCTCGCATTGCCGGCTTCCCGCGCAATCGGAGAGGGAGCTGCGCGCCGATCCGACACGCAGCGCGCAGGCCGCCGGGCGGCGCCGCGTGCGCGCACCCGGAGGGCGACGCGC
>DATDDC010000389.1:0-3918 GCA_036523995.1 Anaeromyxobacter sp. | reverse complement strand
CCGAGTCGAGCAGGTCGAGCATGCCGTCCTGGATGACCTCGGTGTAGGAGGTCATGTTCTCGAAGTGGCCCTCGTTCAGGCCGACGAGCACGGCGTTCGCGATGTTGCCGACGCCCGACTGCAGCGGCGTGAGCGAGTTCGGCAGGCGGCCCGCCTTCACCTCGGCGTCCAGGAAGTCGAGGATGTTCAGCGCGATCTTCTTGTGAACCTCCTCGGGCGCCTTGAACGGCGCGTTGCGGTCGGGGTTGTTCGTCTCGACGATCGCGACGACCTTGCTGATGTCGAACTTCCAGTACTTCGAGCCCTTCCGGTCGTCGGCCGTCAGGAGCGGGATCGGCTGGCGCTCACCGTGGACCGGGTTCACCGAGATGATGTCGTGCATCCCCTCGAGCCGCTCGTCCTGCCAGCTGTTGACCTCGAGGATGATCTTGTCGGCGTGCTCGAAGTAGACGTTGTTGCCGCCGCAGGAGGACGACGGGACGGCGGTGCCGTCCTCGTTGATCTTCGTGACCTCGATGAGGGCGAAGTCGATGTTGTTCTTGTTGTTGTTGCCGTAGTAGCCGTACCGCACGAGCGACCCGACGTGCGACAGGTGCATGTCCTGGTACTCGATGATGCCCGCGTTGATCTTCTCGCGGGTCGCGGCGTCGCCCTGGTACGGGAAGCGGAACGCCTGCGCCTCCGTGATGGACATCGCGGTGTCCTGCTCCGGGCCCGTGGACGCGCCGGTGAGGACGTTCAGGCGGTAGGGCTTGCCGCGCAGCCGCTCCTCGACCGCGCGCTTCGCGATGGCGACGGGAACGGCCTTGGGGTAGCCGGCGCCGGTGAAGCCGCTCATACCGACGACCGAGCCGTTCGGGATCAATGCGGCGGCGGCCTCGGCGGACATCACCTTCGCCTTCAGGCCCTTGTGGAGAATCCGGTCGGACATTGCGATCAGCCTCCTGGGGTTCGTCTTGCTATCGGGTTGGGCAACCGCTTCCAGAGTCCGGCTCCGGGCGCGGGAACGGAGCGCGATTGCGCGAGTGGACGCGCAGATTAGCCCGGGTGAGGGTTCGGTTGGAAGGGGCACCACATCCGGAAAATGCTTTTGATGCGGAGCGATTGCGTCCAGAATGTCGGCGCTTGGCGCGCTGCGGCGCAAATTCGGTCAGGCGGAGAGAAGAAGCGGAGCTATCTGGTCCACGATGGCCCGCAGCCCGGCGGCGTCGCGCACGGCGATCCCGCCGCCTTCTTCGGACAGGATGCGCTGCCCCACGAGCCATTCGATGGCGTTCTCCACCGGCGCCTTGGAGAGCGACTCGCGCAGCGCGATCCCGCCGGACAGGAACGCCGCACGGCCGCGCTCGAGCGCCTCCTTCACGAGGCCGCGGCGATCGGGCGCACCTGCCCGCTCGGCGAGGACGGTCTCGGCGGTGAGCCGGTACGCCTCGAGATACGCGCGCAGGAACTCGGCGAGGAAGTCGAGCGTCCACGCCTCCGGCCCGGGGCGAAGGCGATCGCCTTCGCGCGCGAGCGCGCCCACACGCACGAGGAACGCGAGGTGCTGCTCGAATATTTCGTCGAAGGTGGCGCCGACCCGGTACATGAACTCGAGCTTGAAGAGGCGCGAGAGCCAGAGCGCGCGATCTCGCACCTGGGCGAGCGCGCCCTCCGGGCCCGCGGCGCGCGCCGCCGCCGACACGAGCGCCGGCGCCGCGTAGCGGTGGATGACGGCGTTGCGGTGGTAGTCGAGGTCGGGACGTTTATCCTCCACCACCTGGTAGATGGTCGCGCCGGCCGCGACCTCGACCCGCACCGCGCCGTCGGCGGCGAGGCGCCGCACGGCGTCCGCGATGGGCCCCGGCTGCAGCGGATCCGAGGGAGCGCCCGCCAGGTCCCGCGCGAAGCGCGCCCCGCCCTCCGCCGCGATGTAGCGGAGCAGCTCGACGCGGCGTGCCACCTCGGAGGCGGGGAGGCCGCGCCGGACGTGGGAGAGCAGGGCGGCCGCCACGAGCCCCACCGGCGTGATGGTCACGGCCCGGCTGATGCCGTACGCGATGCGGTTGCCGAGCGCCTGCACGAGCCGCCGCTTCTCCTCCGCCGGCGCGTTCCGCGCGCCCGCCGCGAGGGCCGCCGGGGCGCGGTCCCCCTCGCCGCTGAACGCCTCGTCGAGGGCGAGCGCCGAGGCCCGCGCGCCCAGGCGCTCCTCCGCGGCCGCCCGCAGCGAGATGGGCTCGCCGAACTGGACGTAGAGCCGCTGGTACTGGCGGAAGAGGACGCGCGCCGCGCCGAGGAGGCCGCGCAGGCTCTCCTTCTCCTTCTCGCCGCCCGCGAGCTCCTTCGCGTACGAGGTCGCCTCGATGAGCTTCTCGTAGTCGACGGCGACCGGGACGAAGGCGACGTCGTCGGCCGCGCCGTCGAGCCAGGCGTCCACCTCCATGGACACGAGCCCGGTCTTCGGGAAGAGGAGCTTCCCCGTCCGGCTCCGGCCGCCCTCCACGAAGAACTCCTGCGGGAAGCGGTCGCGCAGCAGGTGCTTCACGTAGGCGCGCAGCACGGCGGTGTAGACCTTGTCCCCCTTCACCTTGCGCCGGATGAAGAAGGCGCCGCCGCGCCGCGCGATGTGGCCGAACGGCCAGAAGGCGAGGTTGATCCCCGCGCCGATGTGGGGCGGGGTCATGCCGTGCTCGTAGAGCAGCCACGAGATGACGAGGTAGTCCACGTGGCTCTTGTGGCTCGGGCAGAGGACGATGGGCGCGCCGGCGGCCGCGCGCTTCACCCGGGCGAGCCCGTCCTCGTCCACCTCGATGCTCGTGTACCACTGGCCGAAGATCGCGGAGAGGAGCGGCCGCATCACCTGCACGAAGCGCGGGTCGTAGCGGCTCGCGATCTCGCGGAGGTCCTTCTCCGCCTCCGAGAGCACCGCCTCCACCGGGCGGCCGGTCTCCGCCGCGACGGCCTCGATGGCGGAGCGGAGGGTGCGGTCGCGGAGCACCTTCTCCCGCACGCGCGAGGGGGCCTTGAGCGGCGGGCCCACCGCGGTGCGGAACTCGCGGGCCAGGTGCTGGTGGAGGACGCCGCGGATCTTGCGGCCGAGGACGGCGTCGGGAGCGCCCGGGCTCTCGGCGAGCGCCGCGGCGAGGTCGAGCGGCCGGCCGGCGTGGAAGATGGCGCGGCGGTAGCTGCGCAGGAAGGCGATGGCGTTCGCGAAGGCGCTCGGCGCCTCGGGCGAGCCGAAGAGCACGTCCCAGAGCGAGGGCTTCAGCTTCTGGGCGCGGCGGCTCCACACGAGGAGCACCGGCACGAGGAAGACGGGCTGGAAGAGGTCCCGCTTCTGCCGCACCAGGGCGGCGAACGGGTCCTTCGGGCCGGGGCGGCCCAGGAACACGACCGAGGCCTCCCCGCGCGCCACGGCGTCCTCGAAGGCGCGGCGCGTGCGCCGGACGCGGGCGATCCAGCCGAAGAAGCCGTGGAAGCCCTGGGCGGCGCGGAGGGGCGGGAGCCCGTGCCGCCGGAGGAACCAGCGCAGGTAGAGGAAGTTGAGGAGCCCCGCCGAGCGCATCACGAAGACGAGGCTGCCCTTCGAGGCGAGCTCGCGGAGCTGGGCCGGCACCTCGCGCGGCACCCGCACCGGATCGAACCAGCGCGCCAGGAGCCCGCGGGCGGGAGGAGGAGCCGGGGAGGGCGGGGGCGGGGCCGCGTCGCGGGGCGGGCCGCCGCCGGAGCGGGATTCCGAGGCGTCGGACACGGCGGGAGTGTAGTCGAGTCGGAGGGGGGAGCGCTGTCGAGGTCGCGGTCGGGGTCGCGGTCGAGGTCGCGGTCGCCGTCAGGGTCGCGGTCGGGGTCGCGGTCGAGGTCGAGGTCGAGGTCGAGGTCGAGGTCGCGGTCAGGGTCGCGGTCGGGGTCGCGGTCGGGGTCGCGGTCGAGGTCGCGGTC
>DATDDC010000388.1:0-3458 GCA_036523995.1 Anaeromyxobacter sp. | reverse complement strand
CGCCTACGGCGTGGTGGACGTCGCCACCGGCGCGGCGCAGCTTCGCGCCCGCGCCCTCACCGACTGGGCGGTCCTCACGGTGCAGAAGGCCGGGAAGGGCGCCGGCGCGGTCGCGTCGTCTCCGGAGGGGATCGGCTGCGGCGCCGCCTGCTCCTCCCGCTTCGACGCCCCCACCGAGGTGTCGCTCGCCGCGACGCCCGACGCGGACTCGGTGTTCGGCGGCTGGTCCGGCGCGTGCGCCGGGGAGGCCGGCTGCACCGTCACGATCGACGGCGCGAAGGCGGTGACCGCCACGTTCCTGCCGCTGTACCGCCTGACCGTCGCGCTCGGCAGCGACGTCCCCGGAACGATCACCTCCGACCCGGCCGGCATCGACTGCGGGGCGACCTGCTCGTCGCGGTTCGTCGACGGGACGCGCGTGCGCCTCACCGCGGCGGGGCTCCCCGGCGCGTCGGTGTTCTCGAGCTGGACCGGCGATTGCGGTCCGCGCGTGGCGATCGTCGATCCGGCAGCCGAGGCGGAGTGCACGTCCCTCGTGGACGGCGCGAAGACGGTCACGGCCACCTTCCTGCGCGCCACCACGGTGACGCTCAGCTCGACCGGAGCGGGCGCCGGGGCGCTCGCGCTCGCCGGCACCATCTGTCCGTCCGGCGCGAGCTGCAACGTCGACGTCGTCTCCGGCACGACGGCGACGATCACCGCGGCGCCGAGCGCGGGCTCGGTCCTGAAGAGCTGGGCCGGGTGCAGCGTCGTCGCGGGCGCGCCCAACACCTGCACCGTCGCCGCGACCATGGCGCGGTCCGTGAGCGCGCGGTTCGAGCCGAGCACGGTCCCGCTCACCGCCACGGCGGCCGGCACGGGGACCGGCACCATCACGGGCGGCGGCCTCGCCTGCACGACCGGCTCGACGGCGGGCTGCGTCGCCGAGGTGGAGAACCCCGCATCCACCACCAGCTACACCACCGTGACGCTCACGGCGACGCCGGGCGCGGGGTCGGTGTTCAAGAGCTGGACCGGGTGCGCTCCCGTCACCGGGGCGCCGGCCTCCTGCACGGTGACGATGAACATCGCGAGGTACGTGAGCGCGAAGTTCGAGCCGAGCACGATCCCGCTCAGCGCCACCCCGACCGGCACCGGCGCCGGGACCATCTCCGGCGGCGGCCTCGCCTGCACCACCGGCTCGAGCGAGGGCTGCACCGCGGCCGTGGAGAACCCGGCGAACGTCGCGACCTACGCGACCGTGACGCTCACCGCCACGCCCATCGCGGGCTCCGCCTTCAAGAGCTGGTACGGCTGCGTCGCGGTCGCGGGCGCGCCCAACGCCTGCACGATCACGGTGAGCTCGGCCAAGTCCGTGAACGCGAAGTTCGAGCCGAGCACCTTCCCGCTCACGGTCACGACGAGCGGCACCGGCTCGGGGACCGTGACGGGCGGCGGGGTGGCCTGCACGACCGGATCGGGCGACGGCTGCACCGGCGCGATCGAGAACCCGACGAACAGCGCGAGCTACACCACGGTGACGCTCACCGCGACGCCGAGCCCGGGCTCCGTGTTCAAGAGCTGGAGCGGCTGCTTCGTCGTCCCGGGCGCGCCGAGCTCGTGCACCGTGACGGTGAACGCGGCCAAGTTCGTGACCGCGAAGTTCGAGCCGAGCACGTTCCCGCTCACCGCCTCGACGAGCGGCGCCGGGTCGGGCACCGTCGCCGGGGCCGGTCTCGCCTGCAGCACCGGCTCGAGCGAGGGCTGCACCGCCGCCGTGGAGAACCCGGCGAACGCGTCGACGTACACGACCGTGACGCTCACCGCGACGCCGAGCGCCGGGTCGGTGTTCAAGAGCTGGAGCGGCTGCGCGGCCGTCGCCGGCGCGCCGGCCAGCTGCACGGTCACCGTGAACGCGGCCAAGTCCGTGACGGCGAGGTTCGAGGCCGGCACGTTCCCGCTCATCGTCGCGACGAGCGGCGCCGGCGCGGGGACCGTGACGGGCGGCGGCATCGCCTGCACGACGGGATCGAGCGAGGGCTGCACCGCGCCGATCGAGAACCCGGCGGACTCCACGGGCTACACGACCGTGACGCTCACCGCGACGGGCAGCGAGGGCTCGGTCTTCAAGAGCTGGAGCGGCTGCGCCGCGGTCGCGGGGACGCCCAACGCGTGCACCATCACGGTGAACATGGCGAGGTCGGTGACCGCCAGGTTCGAGCCCAGCACGCTCCCGCTCACCGTCGCGACGAGCGGCACCGGCGCCGGGACGGTCGCGGGGGGAGGCGTCGCCTGCACCACCGGCTCGACGGATGGTTGCACCGCCGCGGTCGAGAACCCGGCCAACACCACGGCCTACACGACCGTGACGCTCACCGCCACGCCGAGCGCGGGCTCGGTGTTCAAGAGCTGGACCGGCTGCGCCGCCGTGACCGGGACGCCCGACGTGTGCACGGTGTCGATGAGCATGGCGAGGTCCGTCACCGCCAGGTTCGAGCCGAGCACCCTCCCGCTCACCGTGATGACGAGCGGCCTGGGAGCGGGAACGGTGACGGGCCCGGGGATCGCGTGCACCACCGGCTCGAGCGACGGTTGCTCCGCGGCGATCGAGAACCCCGCGGACGGCACCGGCTACACGACCGTGACGCTCACGGCGACGCCGGACGCGAGCTCGACCTTCAACACGTGGATCGGGTGCACGCCCGTGGCGGGCGCGCCCGGCTCCTGCACCGTGGTCGTCAACGTGGGGAGGACGGTCTCGGCGAGCTTCCTGCTCCGCTGACGCCCGGAGCGCGCGCTCGCGCCGCGATGCCGGGGCCGGACCGGCACCCGGCTCGCGGGTGCCGGCCCGGCTCTCGGTGGCGGGCGGGGGGGCAGGGCGCGATCGCACGCCGCGCGGACCCTCGCTGCGAGGCCCGCCTGGATGAGCACAGGCGAGGGCGAGCGCGAGGACGCGGTGCGCGCGGCGACGACATGGGCGCCGATGCTACCGGCGCTCCCGCGGACGTCCAATTTTCGCATCTTCACGGCGGCGTGCCGCCGCACTAGATCCTCGCCGTGCCGAACCGGCTCGCCTCCGAGCTCCGGGCGCTCGCCTTCGACGTCTACGGGACGATCGTGGACTGGCGCGGGTCCGTCCTCGCCGAGCTGTCGGCCCTCGCGGCGCGGAAGGGGCTCTCGCTCGGCCCGGAGCGCTTTCTCGACGAGTGGAAGGGTTCCTATCGGCCGGCCATGGACCGCGTGAACCGCGGAGAGGCGCCCTTCGCCACGGTCGACGCGATCTACCGGGCGCGGCTCGCCGAGCTCCTCGCGGGCCGCGGCATCGCCCTCGCCGCCGAGGAGGTCGACGACCTCCCGGAGGCGTTCGCGAGCCTCCTGCGGCGCATGCTCGCGCGCGATCCCGCGGCCCGGCCGACCCCGCGCGAGGCGGCGGAGGCGCTCGAGCCGCTCGTCGCCGCCGTGCCCGACCGGCTCGTTCC
>DATDDC010000387.1:0-6196 GCA_036523995.1 Anaeromyxobacter sp. | reverse complement strand
CTCGTCCACGGGCATCGCTCCCACGAGCCGCTCCCCCGCGGCCGGCTCGCGCGGGAGCACGCGCGCGTCGTCGAGGCCGGGGCGCGCCTCCTTCCCCTCCACGCGGAACTTCCCCAGCGCCTGCCCGTTCACGCGCCAGGTGGCGCCGCTCCGGGAGAGGAACAGCACCACCTCTTCCCCCGGATCGAACGTCGGGGCGCTGTCGACCCGCAGGACGAGGCCGCCGGCGCGGCCGCCCGGCACGAGGAAGCGCACCCTGGCGTCGGGCGCGCCCTTCCAGGCGCTCGCCACGAGGACCTCGACCTCGGTCACGATCCGTCCTCCCGCCTCGGCGCGGGAGGCGAGGTCCACGATGCGGCCCCGCACCACGGCATCGGACGAGCGCGCCATCTCCTCGACGCTCGGCACGACGAACGTCGCCGCGGCGGCCTTCGCCGAGGCGAAGGTCAGGAGGACCAGGGCGAGTGCCCGCGCGCGGCGCATGCGAGGGATTGTAGCTATGCTACCTTGCGCCGGCCATGGACAAGCCTCGCGTACGCTTCGCACCTTCCCCCACGGGCTACCTCCACATCGGCGGCGCTCGGACCGCGCTCTTCAACTGGCTCTGGGCGCGCCGGAACGGCGGGACGTTCATCCTCCGCGTGGAGGACACGGACCAGGGCCGCTCCACCAAGGAGGCGGAGGCCGCCATCTTCGAGGGGCTGCGCTGGCTCGGGCTCGACTGGGACGAAGGGCCGGAGGTGGGCGGGCCGCACGGGCCGTACTTCCAGATGGAGCGCCTCGAGGTCTACGAGGCGCACGCGGAGAAGCTCATCCGCGAGGGCAAAGCCTACGCCTGCACCTGCACCAGGGAGGAGCTCGACGCCGGGCGCAAGAAGGCGGAGGCGGAGAAGCGCCAGTTCCGCTATCCCGGCACCTGCCGCGACAAGCCCTACGACAAGTCGAAGCCGCACGTCGTCCGCTTCCGCGTCCCCGAGCACGGGGCCACGGGCTTCGACGACATCGTGAAGGGCCACATCTCGACGCCGCACGAGACCTTGCAGGACGAGGTCATCCTCCGCTCCGACCGCGTCCCCCTCTACAACTTCGGCGCGGTCGTGGACGACATCACCATGAAGGTGAACCTCGTGGGCCGCGGCGACGACCACGTGAACAACACCGCGCGGCAGATCCTCATGTACCGGGCGCTCGGCTATCCCGTCCCGGCCTTCGCCCACTTCCCCATGATCCTGGGCGCGGACAAGACCCGGCTCTCGAAGCGCCACGGCGCCACCAGCGTCACGGCCTACCGGGACATGGGCTACCTGGCGCAGGCGGTGGTGAACTACCTCGTCCGGCTCAGCTGGTCCCACGGGGACCAGGAGATCTTCGCGATGGACGAGCTCGTGAAGGTCTTCGACCTCAAGGACGTGGGGCAGACGGCCGGCGTCTTCAACCCGGACAAGATGGCCTGGGTGAACCACGAGTGGCTGAAGAAGCTCTCGGACGAGGAGCTGGCGCGCCTGGCCCTGCCGTACTTCCGGGCGGCGGGGCTCGAGGCGCAGGACGACGCGAAGCTCCGGCACGTCTGCGCGGTGGCGCGCGAGCGGGCGCGGACCTTCGGCGAGTACGCCCAGCAGTTCCGCTATTTCTACGAGCCGCCGAAGCTCGATCCCAAGGCCAGGGAGAAGCTCCTCACGAAGGACACGAAGCCCATCCTCGAGGTGGTCCGCGCCGGCATCGCGGGGATACCGGCGCTCGAGACGGAGGCGCTCGAGAAGCTCTTCCACGGCGAGGCCGAGAAGCGCGGCGTCGGGCTCGGGAAGGTCGCGCAGCCCGTCCGCGTGGCGCTCACCGGCGGGACGGCGTCGCCGGGCATGTACGACGTGGTGCAGATCCTCGGGAAGGAAGAGACGCTCCGGCGCCTCGACGAGGCCATCCGGGCCATAGGCTGAGCGGGCGCGCAGCTCGCCTCGCTTGACGCAGAGTCGCGAGGCTGGTGCGATGTCCTCATGCCCCTGCGCCCGAGCCCGACGACCCCCGCCCTCCCCCTCGCGCTCGACCGCCGCAAGACTCGCATCGTCTGGCTCGCCGTCGCGCTCGGGCTGGGCGGCGCCTTCGCCGCCGCGCTCGTGGGCGCCGCGGCCGTTCCTGCATCCCCGCAGCCGGGCCTCGGGTCCCTCCTCCTCCTCGTGGCGGCCCCGATGACCGCCATCGACCTCGTGCTGGCGTACGTCCTCACCGGCCGCATGCGGCGAAACCCGGGCGCCGCGGTCGCGCCGGACGCGTCCGCCGCCACGCAGACGATCGTGGCGTCGGCCTCGGCCATGGGCGCCGCCCTGATGAGCTGCGTCTTCTTCTTCGTGACGCGCGAGCCGCTGCTGCTCCTGCTCCCGCTCCCCTGCGCGGCGGTGCTGCTGCACTGGTACCCGTCGGAGCAGCGGTGGTCGAGGCTCCTGCCGGCGAGCGCCGCCCCCGCCTCCCGGCGCATGATGCGGGGGTGAGCCCGCGCCGAGGCGCCTCAGCGCTCGGCGGCGGCCCCCGCCGGCACCTTCGGCTCCTGCTGCGAGAGGCAGTGGAGCGTGCCGAGGCCCCACACCAGGTCGAGGGCGTGGATCCCGACCACCGGGCGGTCCCGGAACAGCTCGGAGAGCACGCCGAGGGCGATCCGGTCGTTCGGATCGTTGAACGTGGGGACGAGCACCGCCGCGTTCGCCACGTAGAAGTTGGCGTAGCTCGCGGGCAGCCGCTGGCCGTCCAGGGCCACGGGCGCGGGCATCGGCAGGGCCACGATCTCGGGGCGCGAGCCGTCCTGGAGGCGCGCCCCCTCGAGCCGCTCCCGGTTCTCCTCGAGGGGCCCGTGATTCGCGTCGTCGGCCCGGGTCTCGCGGCAGAGCACGATCGTCCGCGGGCTCACGAAGCGCGCCAGGTCGTCCACGTGTCCGTGGGTGTCGTCGCCGGCGATGCCCTTCCCGAGCCAGATGACGTTGGGCGCGCCGAGCGCGTCCCGGAGGACGGCCGCGTAGTCCTCGCGCCCGAAGCCCGGATTCCGCACCTGCACCTCGGGATCGAGCAGGCACTCCTCCGTGGTGAGGACCGTCCCCTGCCCGTTCACGTCGACGGCGCCGCCCTCCAGGACGACGTCCCGCTCGCCGTGCCGGACGGGGAGGAGCGGCACGCCCAGCGCCTTCGCGGCGCGCTCGGGCAGCTTCGCGTCGTTCTTCCAGTCCGGGTACTTCGCCCAGGCGTTGAACCGGAACCGCGCGATGGCCTTCCCGCCCTCCCGCCGCACGAAGATGGGGCCCGAGTCGCGGGTCCAGCCGCGGTCGGTGCGCCAGCGCCTCGTCTCCACGCTCGCGAGGTCGACGCCGGCGCGGGCGAGCACCTTCCGCGCCTTGGCCTCGTGGTCGGCGTCGTTCACGACGAGCCGCACCTTCTCGCCGCGCGAGAGGTGGCGGACGATCTCGGCATACACCCAGGGTATGGGCGCGAACTTGCCGGGCCAATCCCTCTGGTTGTGGGGCCAGGCGAGCCAGGTGGCGTCGTGCGGCGCCCACTCCGCGGGCATGGCCTGCGGGCGGCGCGCCACCACGGGGATGGGCTGGGTGACGTCGAGGCGCGAGGTCACTCCAGGAACCTCCTGTCGATCCCGGCGTAGGCGTCGATGCGCCGATCGCGCAGGAAGGGCCAGCCGCGCCGCACCTCCTCGATGCGCGCCAGGTCCACCTCGCCGACGAGGATCTCCTCGCGGTCGACGGAGCCCTCCGCCACGACGACGCCGAACGGATCGCACAGGAACGACGTGCCCCAGAACTGGAGCCCCGCCTGGCCCGGCGGGCCCGGCTCGTGGCCGACCCGGTTCACCGCCGCCACGTAGCAGCCGTTCGCGATGGCGTGGCCGCGCTGCACGGTGCGCCAGGCGTCGCGCTGGGCGGCGCCCTGCTGCTCCTTCTCGTGCGGGTGCCAGCCGATGGCCGTGGGGTAGAAGAGCACCGCCGCGCCGCGCAGGGCCGTGAGCCGCGCGCCCTCCGGGTACCACTGGTCCCAGCAGATGAGCGTGCCCACCTTGCCGAACCGCGTGTCGAAGGCCTGGAACCCGAGATCACCCGGCGTGAAGTAGAACTTCTCGTAGAACGCCGGGTCGTCGGGGATGTGCATCTTGCGGTAGAGCCCGGCCGTCCTTCCGTCCGCGTCGAGGACCACGGCGCTGTTGTGGTAGAGGCCCGGCGCCCGCTTCTCGAAGATGGGCACGACGACGGCCACGCCCGCCTTCCGCGCCACCTCCGAGAGCCGCTCCGTGCTCGGCCCGGGCACGGGCTCGGCGAGGTCGAAGAGCGCCGCGTCCTCGCGCTGGCAGAAGTAGGGCGAGCGGAAGAGCTCGGGGAGGCACACCACTTGCGCGCCCTTCCTCGCGGCTTCCTCCACCCGCTGGGCGGCCTTGTCGAGGTTCGCCCCCGGGTCGGCGCTCATCGCCATCTGGACCAGGCCGACGTTGAACTTCGCTTTCATGCGGCCGGATTCTAAGGGAAAGGCGCGCCCGCGGCGACGCCATCCGCACGAGAGGCCGCGCGCGTCCGCGGAGTTGCGACCGCCGCCCCGCTGGGATACCACCTTCCGCTGCATGGCCGAGACGAAGCCCCAGAACTTCCTCGCCGAGATCGTCGAGGCGGACCTCCGCGCCGGCCGGAACGGCGGGCGGGTGGTGACGCGCTTCCCGCCCGAGCCCAACGGCTTCCTCCACATCGGCCACTCGAAGTCGATCCTGCTCAACTTCGGGCTCGCCCGCGCCTACGGCGGCAGGACGCACCTCCGCTTCGACGACACGAATCCGGTGACCGAGGAGACGGAATACGTCGAGGCCATCGAGGCGGACGTCCGCTGGCTCGGCTGCGACTGGGGCGAGCATCTCTACTACGCGTCCGACTTCTTCCCGAAGATGTACGAGTGCGCCGAGCGGCTCGTGCGCGAGGGGAAGGCCTACGTCGACACGCAGGCGCAGGACCGGATCCGCGAGCAGCGCGGCTCGTTCGAGAGGCCCGGCGTGAACGGCCCCTTCCGCGATCGCCCGCGCGAGGAGAGCCTCGACCTCCTCCGCCGCATGAAGGCGGGCGAGTTCCCGGACGGCGCCATGGTGCTGCGCGCCCGGATCGACATGGCGCACCCGAACGTGCTCATGCGCGATCCGCTCCTCTACCGGATCCGCCACGCGCACCACCACCGCACCGGCGACGCCTGGTGCATCTACCCGATGTACGACTACGCCCATCCGCTCGAGGACGCCTTCGAGGGCGTGACGCACTCCATCTGCACGCTCGAGTTCGAGTCGAACCGGGAGCTGTACGACTGGGTGCTCGACAGCCTCGGCCCCTGGGATCCGCGCCCGCGCCAGTACGAGTTCGCGCGGCTCGCCCTGGGCTACACGGTCATGTCGAAGCGGAAGCTCCTCCAGCTCGTGAACGAGAAGCGCGTCTCCGGCTGGGACGACCCGCGCATGCCCACCATCGCCGGCATGCGGCGGCGGGGCGTCACGCCCGAGGCGCTCCAGGACTTCGCCGAGCTCATCGGCGTCGCGAAGAACAACAGCGTCGTCGACATCGGCAAGCTCGAGTTCGCCATCCGCGGGGACCTCGAGAAGCGCTCGCCGCGCGCGCTCGCCGTGCTCTCGCCGCTCAAGCTCGTCGTGACGAGCTGGCCCGCGGGGAAGGTGGAGGACCTCGACGTCCCGTGGTGGCCGGGCGACCCCGCCCGCGGCAGCCGCAAGGTGCCCTTCGGCCGCGAGCTCCTCGTGGAGCGGGAGGACTTCTCGCTCGACCCGCCGAAGGACTGGAAGCGGCTCGCGCCCGGCCGCGAGGCGCGGCTCGCGGGGGCGTACGTCGTGCGCTGCGAGGAGGTGGTGCGCGGCCCCACCGGCGAGGTGGTCGAGCTGCGCTGCACGCACGACCCCGCGTCGCTCGGGGATCCCGCCGCCTCCCGCCGGGCGGCCGGGACGATCCACTGGGTGCACGCCACGCGCTCCGCGCCCGCCGAGGTCCGCCTCTACGACCGGCTCTTCCGCGTGGAGATGCCGGACGCCGAGGCCGACTTCCTCCAGGCCCTCAACCCGGAGTCGCTCGCGGTGGCGCGGGGCGCGCGCGTCGAGCCGGCCCTGGCCGCCGCCGAGGCCGGGAGCCGCTGGCAGTTCCTGCGCCAGGGCTACTTCTTCGCGGACCCCGTCGAC
>DATDDC010000386.1:0-11050 GCA_036523995.1 Anaeromyxobacter sp. | reverse complement strand
CGTCGATGAGCCGCGAGCGCATCGCTCTCTACGCGGGCACCATCGTCGCGTACGCGGACATGTACGTCACGCAGGCGGTCCTGCCCGTGATCTCGTCCGAGTTCCACGTCGGGGCGGCGCGCGCCGGGCTCACGGTCTCGGTGGTCGTGCTCGCCATCGCCGCGGCGTCGCCGTTCTACGGCCCGCTCTCGGACGTGGCGGGGCGAAGGCGCGTCATGTCGACGGCGACGGCGCTCCTCGCGGTGGCGACGCTCGCCTGCGCCTTCGCGCCCGCCTTCTGGCCGCTCGTCGCGCTCCGAGCGCTGCAGGGGCTCTTCGTCCCCGGCGTGTCGGCGGTGTCCGTCGCCTACGCGGGCGACCGCTTCCACGTGAGCGAGCTTCCCTCGGTCGTGGGCGGGATCATCTCGGCCGGGATCACGGGCGGGCTCCTCGGCCGCGTCCTCGCCGGCGCGATCGCGGCGCGCTGGAGCTGGCGCGTATCGTTCGCCTCCTTCTCGATCATGACGGCGGTCGCCGCCTTCCTGCTCTCGCGCGGCCTCGCGCGGGGCGAGGCGGGCGAGCGGCGCAGCCTCGGCGCCGCCTGGGCCGGCATGGTCCGGCACCTCACCGACCCGCCGCTCGCCGGCGCCTACCTCGTGGGCGCGTCGCTCTTCTTCGGCTGGATCGGGATCTTCACGTTCCTGCCCTTCCGCCTGGCCGCGCCGCCGTACGGGCTCTCCACGGGGGCCATCTCCAGCGTCTACCTCGTCTACGCGGCGGGCGCGGTGATGTCGCCGATCTCGGGGAGGCTCTCGATGCGGATCCCGCCGCGCCGGCTCATCGCGGCCGGGCTCGTCGTCGAGGCGATCGGCATCGCCATGCTGCTCGCGCGCCCGCTCCCGCTCGCCGTTTTGGGCCTCGTGGTGCTCGTGTCGGGGGCGATGACGGCCCAGGCCATCGCCCCCACCTTCGTGAACGTCACCGCGCGGACCGCCAAGGGCGGCGCGAACGCGCTCTACCTCACCGCCTACTACCTGGGAGGAACGCTCGGGGCGTCCCTTCCCGGGCTCGCGCTCCAGGCGGTGGGATGGGAGGGCGTGGTCGCCGTCTGCGAGGGCGGCGTCGTGCTCGCGCTCCTCGCGAACGCGTTCCTGTGCGGGCGCCCGTCGCGCCAGGCGAGCCCTGGCGGCGCGGTGGCGCCTCCGCTATGACGACGGCATGACTCCCCCGAGGTCCATCGCCCTCGCAGCGGCCGCGGTCCTCGCGCTCGGCGCCTTCCCGGCGTCCGCCGCCGGCCCCCGGGACTCGATCGAGGACGACTACCCGCGCGCCCTCGCCGCGGCGAAGGAGCGGAGCGTCCCGATCCTGGTCGACGCCTGGGCGCCCTGGTGACCGACGTGCCGCTTCATGCGGGCCTACGTCCTCCCGGACGAGAGGCTCCGGAAGCTCGCCGGACGGGTCGTCTGGCTCAGCATCGACACCGAGCAGCCGAGGAACCGCGCCTTCGTCGAGAAGTTCCCCATCCTGGTCTGGCCGACCCTGCTCGCCATCGATCCCGCGACCGAGCAGGTGGTGCTGCGGTGGCTGGGCACCGCCACGGCGCCGGAGATCGAGAGGCTCGCGCTCGACGCCGAGCGCTCCGTGCGCGCGCGGAGCCGCTCCCGGGCGGACGAGGCCCTGGCGCGGGCCGACCGGCGCATGGGCGAGCGGCAGTATCGCGAGGCCGCGGCGGCATACCGCGAGGCGATCGACGCCGGGGGCGCCTCGTGGAGCCGCCGGCAGCGGGCGTACGAGGCGCTCGTGCAGGCGCTCACCATGGCCGGCGATCCGCCCGCGTGCGCGGCCGCGGCGAGGGAGGCGGTTCCATCCCTCCCGCCGGGCGCTGCGGCGCGCGCCTCCGCCATGGGGCTCTCCTGCGCCCGCGACGTCGGCGACGACGCCGCCCGCAAGGCGGCGCTCGACGCGCTCGAGCCCGCCGCCCTCCGCGCCCTCGATGCGAAGGGCGTCCTCGCCGACGACCGCTCCTCGCTCTACGACGAGCTCTCGCAGACCCGGGAGGCCCGCGGCGACGCCGCCGGGGCGAAGGAGCTCGCCCGGAGGTGGCTCGCGTTCCTCGAGCGCGAGGCCGCCCGGGCGCGGACTCCGGTCGCGCGCGCCGCCTTCGACGGCCAGCGCGTCTCCGCCGCGCTCCGCGTGGGCGAGCCCGCCCGCGTGCTCCCCGCGCTCCTCGAGTCGGACCGGGCGCTGCCTCCGAGCTACGTGACGCCCACGCTCCTCGGGGTCGTCTACCTCGAGCTCGGGCGGCCCAAGGACGCGCTCGCCGCGGCCGATCGCGCGCTGGGGCTCGCCGAGGGGCCGCGCCGCATCCGCGTGCTCGTCCTCCGGGCGAGCGCGGAGCTCGCGCTCGACGACCGTGCCGCCGCGAGGGCCACGCTCGAGCGGGCGCTCTCCGAGTCCGCGGCCCTGCCGGAGCCGGCGCGGCCGAAGGGGTACACGAAGCGCGCGGAGAAGATGCTGGCGCAGCTGGGGGACGGAGCGTAGCGGCGTTCGTGACGGGGCGTCCCGCCCCGCCCCGCAGGCGGAGCCTCGGCGGGCGCGCTCGGCTCCCGCCCGCGTGCTCGCGAATCCGGATGCCGATTACACTGCCGCCGGAATGGCCTACCGCGCCCTCGCCGACCTCGTGGTGGTCGTGCACCTCGCCTTCATCGCGTTCGTGGTGCTCGGAGGGCTCCTCGTCCGCCTCCGGCGCTGGGTCGCGTTCCTGCACCTGCCCTGCGCCGCCTACGGCGCGGCCATCGAGCTCTGGGGCTGGATCTGCCCGCTCACGCCCCTCGAGAACCGGCTGCGCGTCCTGGGCGGGGAGCGCGGGTACGCGGGCGGCTTCATCGAGCACTACCTCATCCCGATCATCTACCCGGAGCCCTTGACGCCCCGCGCCCAGATGCTGCTCGGCGTCCTCGTCGCCGTGGGGAACGTGGCCATCTATGCCTGGGCGCTGCGCGGGCGGCGTCGCCCGTCGCCGGCGCGAGGTCACCTTTCGTGAAGGTTGCGCCCGCGGCCATCGGGCCCTCCGCGGACACCACCGCCGACGCGTTCTCGACGATCCCGACCCCGCCCGGCACCCGCGCGCGGATCCGCCCGCGGACGACGTACGCGTCGTCGGATGCGCATCCGGAGAGGAGGGCGGCGAGCGAGGCGGACAGGGCGGCGCGGCGAAGGCGCATCGCGCAGGATCCTCGGCCGGCCATCCACGCCGGTCAACCGTCATCCGCACGGATACAGGCTCTCGGCGAGCCACCACGCCTCTCCGCGCCGCTCGAAGCAGAGCGGCGGCCCGGGGGTGCCGACCTCCTTCGCGCGGAACTCGAGGCAGGGGCGGCCCTCCGGACCGGCGCGCGCGTCCTGCTGGAACGAGACGACGAGGGCGATCTCGCGCGCGGTCCGGAAGAGCGCGGCGAGCGACGGCGCGGTTCCGGGCGGAGGGCCGTAGCCGGGGCCGCCGAACACGACGCCGTGGATCCAGCTCCCCTCGTTGCGGAGATCGCGCTCCACCCGGGCGCGCGGGACCACGCGGTCGCCGCAGCGGAGCCCGTCCTCCGGCACGCGAGCGACCAGGGCCGCGACGTCGTGCTTCTCGATGGCCCGGCGGATCTGCGCACCGAGCGCGGCGATCTCGCGCGCGACGGCCTCGCGGCGGCGCTCGACCCCCTCGCGGCCCTCGGCGGGGCGCGACTCCGCGGGGCGCGACCCGGCGGGCGCGGCGGCGAGCAGGAGCGCGGCGAGGAGCGGGAACACTCGCAGTACGGTAGGCGCGGACCGGAGCCGCCGCAAACCGGCGGGGGCGTCCGTCACGGGACGCGGTACCGGAGCAGGTGCACCTCGATCGGTCCGTTCCACAGCCGGTGGTCGATCTCCGGCCGGAGGGGGATGGCGCGCTCGAGGAGGGGGCTCCCGGAGAGGAGGATCGCGGTCCAGCCGTGGTGCCGGAGCAGCATCTCCCCCACGCCCCGGTAGAAGCCCTGGAGCTTCTTCACCTGCACCCGCGCGTCCCCCGTCCGGGCGGGCGCCTCGCCCCGGCCCCCCATGAGCCGCTCGCCGTAGGGCGGGTTCGCGGCGAGGGTGCCCGGCGCGAAGCGAGGCTGGAGGTCGCGTGCGTCGCCCTCCTCGATGGCGACGTCCCCGGCCACGCCCGCCGTCGCGGCGTTCCGGCGCGCGGCGGCGATCGCCTTCGGGTGGAGATCGCGCGCCAGGATCGGCGCCGGGGCCCGGGGAAGCGCGGCGGACGCCGCCTCGGCCTTCATCCGGTCCCACGCGGACTGAGGTCCGCCCCGATACCCGGGCCAGCGCTGGAAGCCGAAGGCGCGCCCGAGCCCCGGCGCGATGCGCCGCGCGCGGAGGGCCTGCTCGATCGCGAGCGTCCCGGACCCCGCCATGGGATCCACGAAGGGCAGCTCGGGATCCGCGCCGCCGAGGAGCAGCACGGCCGCCGCGAGCGTCTCCTTGAGCGGCGCCTGAGTCGTCACGGCGCGGTAGCCGCGGCGGTGCAGCGGCTCCCCGGCGAGGTCGAGCGACACGGTCGCGGCGTCGCGCGCGAGGTGGAGCACGATGCGCACGTCCGGGTCCTTCGCGTCCACGTCGGGCCGCGCGCCCAGCCTGGCGCGCAGGGCGTCCACCGCCGCGTCCTTCACCTTGAGCGCGGCGAACCCGGAGTGCGTGATGGCGGAGGACGCGACGCTGGCCTCGACCGCGAGCGTGGTCCGGACCGTGAGCCACGCATCCCAGGGGATGGCCCGGGCGCCCTCGTAGAGCGCGTCCGCGCCGGGCGCCTCGAACCGGGCGAGCTCGAGGAGGACGCGCATGGCGGTGCGGGAGTGCAGGCAGGCCCGCATCCCCGCCTCGAGCGACCCCTGGAACGAGACGCCGCCCCGCTCGCCGCGCACGGCGCCGAGGTGCAGCGCGGCGAGCTCCTTCCGGAGCGCACCCTCCGTGCCCTTCGCGCACGTCGCGAAGAACCGAAAGCGGTCTGCCATCGCTCCTCAGCGCGGCAGGGCCGCGCTCTCGCCGACGTCGGCCCCCGCCCCCGGGAAGACGCCGAGGCGGATGGAGCCCTTGCGCTCGCGCTTGGCGGCGTACATGAGCTCGTCGGCGCGCGCCATCATCTCGTCCACCGAGCCGGGCGCGGTGAGGAACGTGGCCGCGCCCATCGAGACGCCCACGCTCCAGCCGCCCCTCACCATCTCCTCGAGGATGGCCGCGCGCAGCCGGCCCAGCATCGAGTCCGCGTCGCCGGCGCCGGTCTCGGGCAGCAGCAACCCGTACTCGTCGCCGCCGAGCCGCGCCACCGTGTCGACGGCGCGAGTGGCCTCGCGCAGCGTGTGCGCCACCGCCGCGAGGAGGGCGTCTCCCTGGGCGTGCCCGAGCTGGTCGTTCACGTTCTTGAAGTCGTCCACGTCCACGTAGGCCATGGTGATGGCGCGCCGGTGGCGCCGGGCGCGCTCGAGCTCGAGCTGCGCCGCCTCGAAGAAGGCCCTGCGATTCGGGATGCCGGTGAGCGCGTCGGTGCGCGCCAGCAGCTCCTCGCGTCCGAGCCGATCCCGGAGCGCCGCGAGCATGAGGACGAGCGCGATGGACGTCCCCACCTGGACCACGCCGTTCCAGGCGAGCACGGCGACGTGCACGTCCTGATCGCCGATCTCGAGCCGGTAGAGCCCGTCCGCGATGAAGGACACCGCCGCGGCAGCCACCGACAGCAGGAACCCCGCGCGCCGGTTCACGAACCAGGTCCCGAGGGCGATGGGCACGAGATAGAAGAAGATGAGCGAGACGTCGGTGCCGGAGAGCTTGTCGGCGATCCCGACGGCGAGGATGGCGCCCACGGCGCAGAGCGTCCAGCCGGCGGGCGAGAGGGCCCGCCCGCTCGCGCGCGAGCCGGGCCCCTCGAGGCCGGGCGTCGAGGGCGTCGGCGCGCCCGTGCGCCCGCTCGCCACCGCGGTTCCTCCCCCGGCGGGCGCGGCCATGTCCTCCGTCCGCGTCATGGCGAGGCGGTGACCTCGATGCGCCGGTTCACCGCGCGGCCGCGCGCGGTGAAGTTCGGCAGGACGGGGCTCTCCCCGCCGCGGCCGCTCCAGGTGAGCTTCTCCTTGGGGACGCCCAGCTCGACGAGGCGCTTGCCCGCCGCCTGCGCCATGGCGAGGGAGAGCTTCTGATCGCCGGATCGATCGGCGGTCGCGTCCACGAAGCCCTCCAGGCGCACGCCGACGCTGGGGCGGGCGAGCACGGCGGCCGCGAGATCGGCGAGGCCGGCGTCCCGCTGGAGCGTGGCGGTGCGGGCGGCGAACGCCACGTCCTCGACGAGGACGCGCTCGCCCTGCGCGAGCCGCTTCGCCCACTCGGCCTGCCGGGGCGTGCGGGGCTCCTTCGGGGCCGCCGGGGAGGGGAGGGGCGGCGGAGCGACGCGGGCCGCCGCCGCCGGCGTGGCGCGCGGCGCGTTCTCCTCGGCGAGGGCCAGCCTGCGCAGGGTCCGCGAGCGCTCGGCGTCGAAGCAGCGCTTCTTCCCGGGATCGCCGAGGTGGGCCAGCATGGGCCGGGCGAGGTCGAGCGCCGCCTGGCGCACGGCCGGCTCGGCCCTCTCTCCAGCGGCGAGCTTCACGATCCCGGTCTCCGCGAAGAGGAGGCGGCGGTCGCCCACCAGGCCGAGGCGGATGGTGACGAGCAGCTCCGGCGCGGCCTCGTGCGAGCGCCCCTCCACCGATCCCCACAGCGCGGCGTCCGCTCCCACGAGCTCGGCGAGCTCGAGGGCGAGGCTCGGAGAGATCCCCTGCGGCAGCTCGAGCGTCGTGTCCTTGAAGAGGCCGCGGAGATCCGAGACCGGGAAGACGCGCGTGCGCGCCGGATCCACGGCCGAGACGAGCGCGGTGGTCGCCGCCTCGGCCGCGAGGGGCGCGTCGGAGGCGTTCTCGAACGGCGCCACGACGAGGCAACGCACGCGGACGAGCTCGGGCATGCGCAGCAGGGATCCTCGCTCGGGCGACGCCGTCCCCGCCGGAGCCACCTCGGCCCGGTCCGCCGCGCACCCGAGCGCGATCACCAGCGATGCCGCCAAGGAGCGCCGCATCCGAGCACCCATCGTACCTTCGGTCCTCCCCCGCGACGAAATCGGGCCCCCGTGCGCCCCGTGATCACGGTCACACTTCCGTTTCCGTCGTGCCATGAGCGTGTCACACAAGCGTGCGCTAAGGTTGTCCCGTGACGTCCGTACTCGTGGTTGACGACGAGCGCGATCTGCTCTCGGCCGTCGACTTCAACCTCCGGGCCGCGGGATTCGAGACCCTCCTCGCCACGACGGGCGAGCAGGCGCTCGCGCAGATCCGCCGCCGCATCCCGGACCTCGTTCTCCTCGATCTCATGCTTCCCGACATGTCGGGAACTGAAGTATGCCGCCGGATCAAGTCGGATCCGCGCACGAAGCACGTCCCGGTGATGATGCTGACCGCCAAGGGCGAGGAGGTCGATCGGGTGGTCGGCTTCGAGATCGGCGCGGACGACTACGTGACGAAGCCGTTCAGCGTACGGGAGCTCGTCCTGCGCGTTCGTGCGGTGCTCCGCCGCAGCGGTCCGGGGCGCGCTCCCGAGCGTCCCCCGGACATGGTAGGGCCCATCCGCGTCGACGTGGACTCCCACCGGGCCTTCGTGGACGGCGCGGAGATCCAGCTCACCCCGCTCGAGTTCAAGCTCCTCACCACGCTCATGGCCCGGCTCGGCCGGGTGCAGTCGCGCGAGCAGCTCCTCGAGGACGTCTGGGAGATGTCTTCCGAGCTCGAGACACGGACCGTGGATACCCACGTGAAGCGGCTCCGTGAGAAGCTGGGATCAGGACGCGACCTGCTCGAGACCGTCCGGGGGATCGGCTATCGGCTGGTGGACCCGAGCGACCGGAAGTGAGGGAGCGGTGCGGCGCCGGCCGCTCGCTGCCGCGATCCGCGCGCTGCGCGCCGAGCTGGCGGGCGGCCCCGCCGCCGAGCTGCACGACGACGTTCGGGAGCTCGCGCGCCTCCTCGACCAGCGCCAGCTCGATCGGAAGGCCGAGGCGGAGCAGGAGCTCCTCTCCGCGCTGCCGGAGGCGGCGGCGCTCGTCTCGAAGGAGGGATGGGTGCGCGTCTCCAACACCGCCTTCGACGCCCTGGCCGCGGCGGGCCGCGCCGCAGGGCTCACGCCGCTCGAGATCACCCGGAGCGCGGAGCTGTCGGAGGCGGTGCGGCGCGCCCTGGAGGGGACCGCGCGCCGCCTGGATCTGGTGCTCGGCCGGGAGACGTACCTCGTGCACGTCGCGCCGCTGGTGCGGGGCGAGGTCCTCGTCCTCATGCGCGACGTCACCGACGCGAAGCGCGCCGAGGCGACGAGGCGGGACTTCGTGGCGAACGCGAGCCACGAGCTCCGGACGCCGGTGGCGGCCATCCGCGCCGCGGCCGAGACCCTGCTCGGGGGCGCGATCGAGGATCGCTCCGCCGCGCGCGGCTTCGTCGAGATCGTGGCGCGCCATGCGGAGCGGCTCTCGCAGCTCACGCAGGACCTCCTCGACCTCTCGCGGCTCGAGTCGCGCCAGTGGCGCTTCGAGCTCGCCCGCGTGGACGCGGCCGCGACCTCGGCGCAGGTCGTCGGGCTCCTCGCCGGCGCGGCGCGGGAGAAGGGGCTCGCCCTCGCGAGCGAGGTCCCCCCGGGCGCCGCCGTCCTCGCGGACGCGCGGGCGCTCGAGGTCGTCCTCGTGAACCTCGTGGACAACGCCATCAAGTACACGCCGAAGGGCGGCGTGACGATCCGCGGCCAGGCGGACGGGAGCGGGTGGACGATCTCGGTCGTCGACACGGGGCCCGGCATCGAATCGCACCACCTCCCGCGCCTCTTCGAGCGCTTCTACCGCGTGGACGCGGGGCGCTCGCGCGACCAGGGCGGCACCGGCCTCGGGCTCGCCATCGTGAAGCACCTCGTGCACGGCATGGGCGGCGAGGTGGGCGTGGAGAGCGGCGAACGCGGGTCGCGCTTCTGGGTGCGCCTGCCGGCCCCGGACCGCGCCGGCGCGGCCGCGCTCCCACATCCCTGATCGGGTCGCGGGCAGCCGACCTGGCGCAGCGCCGCAGGCCGCTCCCTCTCGCGGCCTGCGGCAAGCTCCCGCACGCCGCCGGCCCGGGAATCGTTACGCCTCCGTCACGTCCCCGTCACGCGCCGGGTGTCTATATCGGCGAGCCGCCGGGTCTCGGAGAACCGGCAAACCGGACGGCGACGACGTCCTCAACGGAGGGACCAGAGACATGCTCGCCAGGATCATCGCCGCTGCGGCGCTCGCCGCGGCCGGCCCCGCGCTCGCGGCCGGCGCGCTCCTCGTGAACGGGGCCGGCGCGACCTTCCCGTTCCCGCTCTACTCGAAGTGGTTCAGCGAATACGGCAAGCTCCACGGCGACCTGCACTTCAACTACCAGTCCATCGGCTCCGGCGGCGGGATCCAGCAGATCACGAACGGCACGGTGGACTTCGGCGCGTCGGACGCCCCGATGACCGACGAGGAGCTGGCCCGCGCCCCCCACGTCCTGCACGTGCCCACCGTGCTCGGGGCCGTGGTCGTCACCCACAACGCCCCCATCCCCGGGCTCCGGCTCACGCCCGAGGCGCTGGCGGGCATCTTCCTCGGCCGGATCCAGAGGTGGGACGACCCGGCGCTCGCGAAGGTGAACCCGGGCCTGAAGCTGCCGCCCTCGGCCATCGTGGTGGTCCACCGCTCGGACGGCTCCGGCACGACCAGCATCTTCACGGACTACCTCGCCAAGGTCTCCCCGGAGTGGAAGGAGAAGGTCGGCGCCGGGAAGAGCGTGAAGTGGCCGGCGGGCCTGGGCGCGAAGGGGAACGAGGGCGTCACGGGGCTCGTGAAGCAGACGCCCGGCGCCGTGGGCTACGTCGAGCTCGCCTACGCGAACCAGAACAAGCTCGCCACACGCGCCTGTTATTGCCTCTGCAAGCCGATTTGCCAGAATCAGGTATAACCCCATGAGCGGGTTGGACACTTCCCGCCGTCCGGCGCCCTGAGCGTCAGACTCGCCGGCGGCGGGTTCGCACGACTTTACGCCGCCGGCAACACCCTGGCCTGCGCGTGAATGGTAACCCCATGGTAGCGAAGTAACCTCATGGTAGCGGACGAATTTTCTAGCTATCGATTCATCTGCTAGTCTGGCGAGAACCCCTTTCGCTTCGCAGAAGGCCGTTTACCTGTCCGGTGTTGTCCGGTTTTCGTCTCCTGGCGAGAACCCGGGTTCTCGAAATGTTAAATCTCGCGTGCTAAATTGCCTCTGGTTATTGTCAAATTCCCATTGACTTCTCACGTCCGATAATGTAATATTATCGGCATTAGACAGCGGCGGGATGTGTAGCAGCACTCCGCCGCGACCATAAACCAAGTGAGGTTAGCGAGATGAGTATTCAGGATTTGACCCCAGCCGAGCAAGCCGAGCACAGCCGCCAGTACCTGGCGCGCAGCATTTCAGACCTGCGCCACCTGGCCGGGCTAATGGGCATCGACGCTAAGCGCATGAGCAAGCGCGAGATCGTGGCCGAGATTGTGAGCCGCAGCGGGCATGTGGAAACGGCACCCAAGCCGCAACTTGACATGAGCGGGCTCGTGATCCGTTGCGCACCACAGGCCATCATCACCCGTTAGGTAGCTATTGCCGGGTGGCTGCAATGGTCACCCGGCCATTCAAACACCAGGAGTTAACGACATGGACACTGAAACCACCACAGACCGATTCGACGCTTTGGGGGCACTGGCAACCATTCTCACAATCGCAGATGGCAAGTCACCCATCCACTCGACGGACCACGCGCGCATAGAGGTTATTTCGTTCATCGCGCGCACGGCGATCAAGGAACTGGCGGCCGAGGCCTCGGAGGTGGCGCGCACCTGTGCAGCGATCACGGAGACCACCCAGGAGAGGCGCGGAGCCATGCGCAACCGCAAGTAACAAGCCTGCCGGGCGGCTCGGCGTGCACGCAGGGCCGCCGGCTTTATTCATTTCAGGGAGTGACA
>DATDDC010000385.1:0-3839 GCA_036523995.1 Anaeromyxobacter sp. | reverse complement strand
GACAGCGCGAGGTGCCTCGAAAGCACGGGATGAAGGGCACGGCTGGCTACAACACATGGGTGAGCATGCGTCAACGGGGCATGAACCCAAATAGCGCAGACTGGCCCAATTACGGCGGGAGAGGCATCCGCATCTGCGACGCCTGGCAGGACTTCGCGCAGTTCCTTCGGGACATGGGCGAGCCGCAGCCCGGTCAGACCCTGGACAGGATCGATGTGCACGGCGACTACGAACCCGGCAACTGCCGATGGGCCGACAGGACCGTGCAGGCGCGGAACACCCGGAAGAACCGCCTCATCACCCTGGATGGCGTGACCAAGCCGCTCATCGAATGGTGCGAGGAGCGCGGCTTGGGCTACTGGACAGCGCACGCTCGGTTGCGTCGCGGAGCGTCGCCGGAGAAGGCGCTGCGCGGATGAGCCAAGATGCGCTCATCGACTACCGCTCCTTCCTTGAGCAGAAGGCGCAACTCGCCCCAGCCTCTGGCTTCGAGGTCGACCTGGCCGAAGTCCACCCAGCGCTCCTGCCCCATCAGAAAGCGGCAGCCGCGAGCAGGGCGTGCAGACCGGCGCCGTCCTCACCTGCCAGGACGCCACCGCCATCGAGCGCGTGGACCGCCGGCTGCGCCAGCAGCGCCCCGCGCACCTCGTCGCCCGCCACCGCCTCGAGGACGCGATCGGCGCCTCGGCCGGGCTGCGCCGCGCGCGGACGCTCGCGGAGCGCTACGGCCGCACGGAGGCGACCGTCCTCCTCACGGGCGAGAGCGGGACCGGCAAGGAGATCTTCGCGCAGGGGATCCACTCGGCCAGCGCGCGGCGCGACCGCCCCTTCGTGGCGGTGAACTGCGCGGCGCTCCCCGAGACGCTCCTCGAGTCGGAGCTGTTCGGCTACGAGGAGGGCGCCTTCACCGGCGCCCGCCGCGGCGGCAAGCTCGGCCTCTTCGAGATCGCGCACACCGGCACGATCTTCCTCGACGAGATCGGCGACATGCCGCTCGCCCTCCAGACGCGGCTCCTGCGCGTCCTGCAGCAGCGCGAGGTGCTGCGCCTCGGCGCCCGCGACGCGACGCCCATCGACGTGCGCGTCATCGCCGCGACGAACCGGGACCTCCCGGCGCGCATCGCCCAGGGCGCCTTCCGGGAGGACCTCTACTACCGCCTCAACATCCTGAACCTCCACCTGCCCCCGCTTCGCGAGCGGCCGGCGGACGTGCCGCTCGTCGCGGCGCACCTCCTCGACGCCGCCCTCGCGCGCCACGGCGCGCCGGAGGGGCCGGCCGTGCGGGAGCGCCGCGACCGCCTCCTCTCGGCGATCGAGCCGCGCCTGCTCGCCTACCCGTGGCCCGGGAACGTCCGGGAGCTCGAGAACGTGATGGAGCGCGTGGCCGTGCTGCTCGCCGCGCCGCCGGCCGGGGACGAGGAGCCGGGGAACGGCGCCGGCGCGCCGGGCGAGCCGATCGAGCGGGAGCTCGCGACCGTCGTCCCGGAGCTGTTCGAGCAGCGGCCGCGCGAGGACGGGGAGAGCCTCCGCACGGCGCGGCGGGGGAGCGAGCGGGAGCACGTGCTGCGCGTCCTCTCGGAGTGCGGGGGGAACCACTCGCAGGCCGCGCGGAGGCTCGGCATCGGCCGGACGACGCTCTGGCGGAAGCTGCAGGCGGATTGAGGGAGCGGACGGCGCAGGCCCGCCGGCATTTGACGCGTCCGCGTCAATCCGGGGACGTCCGGCGCGTGCGGCGCGTCATGACTGGGCGACGCGCCGCGGGGTAGTCGCGAGGAAGCACCCGAAGCGAGGCCCCGCCCATGTCCGAGCTCCTGAAGCGAGTCCGTTGCAAGAGCCTTCACTCGAAGATCCGGACGGCCGAGGAGACGATCCCGCTCTTCAAGCCCGGGATGAACCTCGGCTGGTCCGGCTTCACCCCGGCCGGCTATCCCAAGGCCGTCCCCATCGCCCTCGCCGATCACGTGGAGCGGAACGGGCTCCAGGGCAAGTGGAGGTTCAACCTCTTCATCGGCGCCTCGGTCGGCGCCGAGACCGAGGACCGCTGGGCCTCGCTCGACATGATCGACCGGCGCTGGCCCTACCAGACCGGCAGGAACATCCAGGACGGCATCAACTCCGGCCGGATCCGCATGGGCGACAAGCACCTCTCCATGTTCGCCCAGGATCTCAAGTACGGGTTCTTCACGAAGGACGAGGGCGGCAAGCTCGACATCGCCATCGTCGAGGTCTCGGCCGTCACCGAGGACGGGCAGCTCGCCCTCACCGCCTCCTGCGGCGCCGTGGCGGAGATGGTCTGCGTCGCGGACAAGATCATCCTCGAGGTGAACACGAGCACGCCGTCGTTCGAGGGCATGCACGACATCGTCATGCTCGAGAACCCGCCCCACCGGCAGGTGCTCCCCATCACCAAGCCCAGCGACCGCGTGGGAACGCCCTGGGTGCCCATCGATCTCTCGAAGGTGGCGGCGGTGGTGGAGTCGAAGCTCCCGGACAAGGGCCGCGCCTTCACCGAGCTCGACGAGACCTCGGACGCCATCGCCGGCCACATCCTCGACTTCCTCCACCACGAGGTGAAGTCGGGCCGCGTGCCGAAGAACCTCCTGCCCCTGCAGTCGGGCGTGGGCTCCATCGCGAACGCGGTCGTGGGCGGGCTCTGCAAGGGCGACTTCCGCAACCTGACCGTCTACACCGAGGTGCTGCAGGACACGATGCTCGACCTCTTCGACTCGGGGAAGCTCGACTTCGCCTCGGCGTGCTCGCTCTCCCTCTCCGAGAGCACCGGGTTCCCGCGCTTCTTCCGCAAGCGCGACGAGTACGCGAAGAAGATCATCCTGCGGCCGCTCTCCATCTCGAACTCGCCCGAGGTCATCCGCCGCATCGGCTGCATCGGCATGAACACGCCCGTGGAGGTGGACATCTACGCGCACGCCAACTCCACGCTGGTGGGCGGCACGCGCATGATCAACGGGCTGGGCGGCTCGGGCGACTTCCTCCGGAACTCCTACCTCTCCATCGTGCACACGCCCTCGGTGCGCTCGAGCAAGGTGGACGAGATCGGGATCTCCTGCATCGTGCCGCACTGCTCGCACGTGGATCACACCGAGCACGATCTCGACGTCATCGTGACGGAGCAGGGGCTCGCCGACGTGCGCGGGCTCGCCCCCAAGGACCGGGCCCGGCTCGTCATCGACAAGTGCGCGCACCCCGCCTATCGCCCCATCCTGCACGAGTACCTGGAGCGCTCCGCGAAGGAGTGCCTGGGCAAGAAGGCCGGCCACGAGCCGCAGCTCTGGGATCGCGCCTTCAAGATGCACCTCAACCTGGCCCGCAACGGGACGATGCGGATCAAGAGCTGGGACGTGCACATCGATCTCTGCGAGTGACCGCCGGCCTCTGCCACCGACCTCCGACTGCGCGAGCGCGTGATCGGGGTCCCCGGCGCCGGCGCGGCGAGCCCAGTCCTTCCTCCCCTCGACGAGATCCCCGAGCGTGACGTCGAGATCCTCGGCGAGCGCCTCAGGACCTGGGGCCTCGCAAACGGCGCGCGGCGCGGGCGCTTCGCACACCGGCCTACCCATGCGGGCCGGCGCGGGCGCGCGCGGATCGGGCTATTCGCGGGCAGTCGATCACCGCACCGGCGTGGAGACGGAGCAGGAGGACTACGTGATCCTTCGAGACCTGGCGTTGCATCTGGCGGCGGGCTCCGCCGCCGTTCTCGTCCTGGCCCTGGGCGCCCCGGCGCTCGCAGACGAGCTCGTCGTGCTCGCAGCGGGAGCGACCGAATCCACGGTCCGTGACGTGGTGGGCACCTTCGAGAAGGAGGGTGGCCACAAGGTGAA
>DATDDC010000384.1:0-14777 GCA_036523995.1 Anaeromyxobacter sp. | reverse complement strand
GGCGGCTTCCTCGCGCTCGACCAGGTCGACCTGTCCGTCTCGGCCGGCGAGCGCGTGGGCCTCATCGGGCCCAACGGCTCGGGGAAGAGCACGCTCGTGAACTGCATCGCGGGCACGCTGCGGCAAGGCTCCGGATCGATCCGCTTCGACGGGCGCGACGTCGGGGCCCTCGCGCCCCACCGCCGCATCCGCCTGGGCATCGCGCGGAGCTTCCAGATCCCCCGCCCCTTCGCCAGCATGACCGCGCTCGAGAACCTCCTCGTGCCGCTCTCGTACGCGGGCGGCGACGGCGCGGACCGGAGCCGGGCCGCCCTGACCGGCGAGGCCACCGCCATCCTCCGCCAGGTGGGCCTCGCGGCGAAGGCCGATCGGCGATCGGCCGAGCTCACCCAGGTGGACATGCGAAAGCTCGAGCTGGCGCGCGCCATCGCCTCGCGGCCGAAGCTGCTCATCTCCGACGAGGCCATGGCCGGCCTCTCCTCGGCCGAGATCGACGAGATCATCGCCATCCTGCTGGAGATGAAGGGGCGCGGGATCGCGGTGGTCATGATCGAGCACATCATGCGCGCCGTGATGCGCTTCTCGGAGCGCATCGCGGTGCTCGTGGCCGGGCGCAAGATCGCCGACGGCGCACCGGAGGCGGTGCTGCACAACCCCGAGGTGGAGAGGGCCTACCTTGGCCAGTAGCCTGCGCCTCGTGGGGGTTCACGCCGGGTACGGCAACGTGCGCGTGATCCACGATCTGTCCCTGCGGATCGGCGACGGCGAGACGGTCGCGCTCCTCGGCACGAACGGCAACGGCAAGAGCACGCTCATGGGCTCCGTCATGGGGATCGTGCGCCCCAGCGCGGGGAGCATCGTCGCGGAGATCGACGGCGCCTCCCACGAGCTCGTGGGCATGGCCCCCCAGGAGATCGTCCGGCTCGGCATCGTGCTCGTCCCCGAGGGCCGCCACCTCTTCCCGCGCCTGACGGTGACGGAGAACCTGCTCCTGGGCGCGTACCGGCTGGAGGCGCGCCGCCGCATCGAGGAGAGCCTGGCCTCCTGCTTCGAGCTGTTCCCGGCGCTGGCGCAGCGCCGCCACCAGCTCGCCGGGAGCATGAGCGGAGGCGAGCAGCAGATGGTGGCGCTCGCCCGCGCCCTCATGAGCGCGCCCCGCATCCTCCTCGTGGACGAGCCGTCGGTGGGCCTCTCGCCCTTGCTGGTGGGCCACACCATCGCGAAGATCCAGGAGCTGAAGGAGCGCCTCGGCCTGACCGTGCTCATGGCGGAGCAGAACTTCCAGCAGGCGCTGCGCGTCGCCGACCGCGGCTACGTGATCGTCCACGGCCGCATCGCCTTCGAGGGGGCGTCGCGCCAGGAGCTCGCCAACAACGATCTGGTGAGGAAGCTCTACCTCGGCCTGTAGGAGGACGGCATGAAACCGGCGGAACGAAGCGTCTACTCGGCGATCGTCGATCGCCCTCCCCTCCGGCTGCCGCAGGGCACGCGCCTCGTGGTGTGGCCCATCCTCAACGTGGAGGTGTGGGAGATCGAGCGCCCCATGCCGCGGCAGGCGCTCACGGCGCCGACCGGCGCGGCCCTCCTCCCCGACGTGCCGAACTGGAGCTGGCACGAGTACGGGATGCGCGTCGGCTTCTGGCGGCTCCACGCCGCCCTGGAGCGCCTGCGCATCCGGCCCACGCTCTCCATCAACGGCAAGGTGTGCGAGAGCTACCCGCGCGTGGCCCGGGCGGCGCGCGACGCCGGCTGGGAGCTCATGGGCCATTCCTGGGTCCAGATGCCGATGCACAAGGTGGAGAACGAGCGCGACGCGATCCACCGCACCCTGGACGCGCTGGAGAGGTTCACCGGCAAGCGCCCGGTGGGATGGCTCGGGCCGGGCCTCACCGAGACCTACGACACTCCCGACCTGCTCGCCGAGGCGGGCGTGAAGTACGTGGGCGACTGGGTCCACGACGACGAGCCCACCGAGATCGCGACGAGCCACGGTCCGCTCGTGACGCTGCCCTATCCCATCGAGCTGAACGACATCCCCGTCCTGTCCCTGCAGCACCACGCCTCGGAGGTGTTCCTCCAGCGCGGGCGCGACGCCTTCGACCGGCTCTACGCGGAGTCCGCCGAGCGCGCCAAGTTCCTCTCCGTCGCGTTCCACCCGTACCTGAGCGGCGCGCCGCACCAGATCAAGTACCTCGAGGCGCTCCTCGAGTACGCGGGCGGCCACCCCGGGGTCGCCTTCTGGACCGGGGAGCAGATCCTGGAGTGGTACCGGACCACCCGGACCGCCTGAGGAGATCGACAATGACTGAAAAGGCGCCCATAGCGGTCGTCGGAGTGGGGCTCCTGGGGAGCGCGGTGTCCGGCGTCCTGATCGACGCGGGGCACGAGGTGGTCGGCTACGACGTCCTGCCCGAGAAGCTCGCCGCGCTGAAGGCCCGCGGCGGCCGCGCGGCGGGCTCGGCTGCGGAGGCGGCCCGGAGCGCCCGTCCGGTCTTCGTGGTCCTCCCCACCCTGGAGAGCGTCGAGGAGGCGATCACGGGACCCGGGGGCGTGCTCGAGGGAGCGTCGAAGGAGACGGTCATCATCCAGATGAGCACCATCTCCCCCCAGCTCGCGGTGCGCATGGACGAGGCGGCGCGGGCCCGCGGCGCCGCGCTGCTCGACGCGCCGGTGAGCGGCACGAGCGGCATGGTGGCGCGGCGCGACTGCGTCATCACCGTGGGAGGCGAGAAGCGGGCCTTCGAGCCGTGCCGGCCGGTCCTCGAGACCATCGCCAAGAAGGTCTTCCACGTCGGCCCGGTCGGGAGCGGCTCCTTCCTGAAGCTCGTCACGAACCTCGTCATGGGGCTGAACGGGGTCGTCCTGGCCGAGGGCCTCACGCTGGCGCGGCGAGCCGGCCTGGATCCGGCGCAGACGGTCGAGATCCTCTCCCACGGCGCGGCGGCCTCCAAGATCCTCGAGGTGAGGGGACCGCTCATGGCGGAGGGCAAGTTCGACCCCCTCATGAAGATCGATCTCTTCCTGAAGGACATCCGCCTCATCGTGGAGGCGGCCCAGGCGCTCCACGTGCCGGTGCCGCTCACCGGGACGATGCAGCAGCTCTACACCGCCGCCTTCGCCGCGGGCCAGGCGAAGGACGACCTCTCCGGCATCGTGCGCGTCTACGAGGCGATGGCGGGGATGCCGCGGCGTTGACCCGGGGTGAGCGGGAAAGCCTCCATGCCGGCGGAGCAGCCCAGACCGTTCCTCGAGATGCGCCGCATCGTGAAGCGCTTTCCCGGCGTCCTCGCGCTCGACGGCGTGGACCTCGACGTGCGGCCGGGCGAGGTCCACGTCCTCTTGGGAGAGAACGGGGCCGGCAAGTCCACCCTCATCAAGATCCTCTCCGGGGTCCACCTCCCGGACGGCGGGGAGATCCTCATCGAGGGCTCCCCGGCGCTCATCCGCCGGCCGCGGGACGCGCAGGCCCTCGGCATCAGCACCATCTACCAGGAGTTCAACCTGGTGCCGGACATGACGGTGGCCGAGAACGTCTTCCTCGGCCGCGAGCCGCTCTCGAGCCGGCGCCTCGGCCTGGTGGACCGCCGCGCCCTCCTCCGGCGGACGCGCGAGCACCTCGACGAGCTGAAGCTCGACATCCCCGCCGGCGCCGTGGTGCGGCGCCTCGGCATCGCCCAGCAGCAGATGGTCGAGATCGCGAAGGCGCTCTCGCTCCAGTCGAGGCTCATCGTCATGGACGAGCCCACCGCGGTGCTCTCGGCGCGCGAGATCGACCGGCTCTTCGGCGTGATCCGCCAGCTCAGGCAGCGGGGGGTCGCCATCGTCTACATCTCCCACCGCCTGGACGAGGTGAAGGTCCTGGGCGACCGGGCCACCGTGCTGCGCGACGGGGCCAAGGTCAGGACCGTCTCCGTGGCGGACACCCCGGTGGAGGAGCTCATCCGCCTCATGGTCGGGCGCGAGCTCGGGGAGAAGTTCCCCAAGGTGGAAGTGGCCATCGGGGAGGAGGTCCTGCGCGCCGAGGGCCTGACGCGGCGGGGCATCCTCCACGGCGTGAGCCTGCGGCTGCGCCGCGGCGAGATCCTGGGGATCGCCGGGCTCGTGGGGTCCCGCCGCACCGAGCTGGCGCGCGCGCTCTTCGGCGCCGACCCGCTCGACTCCGGCCGCATCGTCCTGCGCGGGAAGCCGGCGCGCATCGACCGGCCGGGGCGGGCCATCGAGGAGCGCATGGCCCTCGTGCCGGAGGACCGCAAGCAGCACGGGATCCTCTCCTCGATGTCGGTGAAGGAGAACGTGACGCTCGGCTCGATCGGCGCGTTCTCGCGAGGCGGCTTCCTCGACCTGGCCCGCGAGAAGAGGCACGCCCGGGAGTACGCCACCTCGCTGCGCATCGCGACCCCGGACCTCGACCGCCGCGTGCTCTACCTCAGCGGAGGCAACCAGCAGAAGGTCGTCATCGCCAAGGGGCTCAGCTCCCGGGCCGACATCTTCCTCTTCGACGAGCCGACCCGCGGCATCGACGTGGGCGCGAAGGTGGAGGTGTATCGGCTCATGATCGAGCTCGTCCAGCGCGGCGCGGCCATCCTCATGATCTCGTCCGAGCTGCCGGAGCTCCTCGGCATGAGCGACCGGATCCTCGTCATGCGGGAGGGGCGCGTCAGCGGGGAGTTCACGCGCGGAGAGGCCACCGAGGAAGCCATCCTCGACTGCGCGCTCCGCGGCGATGCGCCGGTCGCCGGAGCGCGGGAGGCGCCGCCGCCATGACCGAGGCCTACCTCCAGGAATCGCAGGCGCCGCCACGCGGCCACCCCGTCCTGAGGGTGCTCGGCAAGATCGGCATGCCCGCGGTGGTGGTGATGCTGGCCGTCTTCTTCGGCGCGATGAACCCGAACTTCTGGAGCGTCCGGAACCTCTCCAACGTCTCGCGGCAGATCTCGATCCTCTCGCTCATCTCCCTCGGCCAGACGTTCGCCATCCTGAGCGCCGGCATCGACCTGTCCGTCGGCTCGCTCATCGCCCTCGTCTCCGTGGTGTGCGCCCAGGCCATGCTCTCCTTCGGCGTGGCGGGCGGCATCCTGGCGGGGATCCTGGCCGGCTGCGCCGCCGGCCTCGTGAACGGCGTCGTCATCGCCAAGGCCAGGGTGCCCGCCTTCATCGCGACGCTGGGGATGCTCGTGGCCGCGCGCGGCGTCGCCCTGACGCTCAGCGGCGGCCTCCCCATCGCGGGGCTGCCGCGCAGCTTCCTCGTCATCGGCGCCGGCTACCTCGGGCCGCTCCCCTTCCCCACCCTCATCGCGGCCGTGGCCTTCGTCGCCGCGCACCTCGTCCTCACCCGCACCGTCTTCGGCCGGTACGTCTACGCCATGGGGAGCAACGAGGAGGCCGCCATCCTCTCCGGCGTCGACGTCCCGAGGTACAAGATCCTGGTCTACGTGGTGAGCGGGCTCTTCGCCGGCATCGCCGGCGTGGTGCTGACCTCGCGGGTGGTCTCGGGCCAGCCCACCCTGGGCGAGGTCCAGGAGCTGTACGCCATCGCCGCGGTCGTCATCGGCGGCGGCAAGATCACGGGCGGAGTGGGCGGCGTGGGGAAGACGCTGCTCGGCGTCCTCGTCCTGGGGATCCTGGGCAACGGGCTCAACCTCATCCAGGTCTCGTCCTACGTGCAGAACATCGTCATCGGCGCGATCATCGTCGTCGCGGTCTACGTCGATCTGGCGCGCGAGCGCCGGCGCTGAAGGATCCGCCGCTCGAGCTCCCGGAGGGGCTTCACTTCACGTCGCAGAGGAGGAGAGGCAATGAGAAACCGCTCCCTGTTCCTGGTGGCCCTGGCCGGCGCCCTCGTCTCCCGGACCGCCCTGGGCGCCGCGTCCGCCGAGCCGGGCGCCGACTACCCGCAACCCCCCAGGCCGTCCCGGCCGTACACCATCGGCGTCCTCGTGCCCCACCTGTCCAACCCGCACTTCGTCGGGCAGGCCTACGGCTACGTCGACGAGGCCCAGAAGCTCGGCGCGAAGGTGATCCTGCTCGAGGCGGGAGGCTACCAGTACGTGGAGAAGCAGGTCTCCCAGATGGAGGACCTCATCGCGAACAAGGTGGACGCCATCATCCTCGTCGCCACGAACGGCCCCGGCACCGTCGGCCCGGTGGAGCACGCCGCCGCCCAGGGGATCCCGGTCATCAACTGCAACGTCATGACCGCGAGCGACAAGGTGGTGACGCGCATCCGCTCGGACGACGAGGTGATCGGCCGGATGCAGGCGGACTTCATGGGGAAGGCGCTGAAGGCCGGCGGCAAGGTGGTGCTCCTGCGCGGCGCCCCCGGGACCTCCTGGGCGGAGAACCGCGGCAACGCCTTCAAGAAGGAGCTCGCCGAGAAGTTCCCCGGCGTGAAGGTGATCGGGGAGCAGTACTCCCAGTCGACGCCGGCGGACGGGCTCAAGCTGATGGAGGACTTCATGCAGACCTTCCCGCAGATCGACGGCGCCTTCAACGGCGCCGACACCACCGCCATCGGCGCGGCCCAGGCGGTGCTGGCGGCCGGCAAGAAGGGGAAGGTCGTCATCACCACCACCGACTTCCAGGCGGACACCGAGAAGTTCCTGCGCGAGGGCGTCATCACGGCCGCCGTGGTCCAGCAGACCGTCGTCATCGGCCGCTGGGGCATGCGCGCCGCCATCAACCGCCTCGAGAAGCGGCAGGTCCCGCCGAGCCTCTCCACGCCGCTCCTCCTCGTCACGAAGGACAACGTGCAGGACGTCGACATGAGGGGCGTGCGCGCGCCGGAGGGCTGGAAGCCGCCCACCCGCTGAGGCGCCCGCGGTCGATCGGGTCCCCGGTTCGGGTCGCCGCACGGGCGGGACGGGGACCCGGCGAGCCTTCCGCCGCCGCTCGTGGCCGGCAGCCCCTTCGGGGCCGCTTCCGCCCGTTCCGAACAGGTACGCTGGCGCCCGCAGGGCACCTCCGCGAGAAGCCATGGTCATCGACCTGCACGCCCACTTCGTCTCGCCGGGATTCCTCGAGGCGATCGAGCGCGAGGGGGCGCCGCACGGCGCCTCGATCCTCCGGAACGGCCGGGAGCCGACCATGCTCGTCGGCGGCCGGCCCTACGGCCCCATCACCCGTCACTTCCGCGAGACGCGCCCGCGGGTCGCCGAGATGGACAGGATCGGCGTGGACCTCCAGGTGCTCTCGCTCTGTCCACCCATGGTGTACTGGGCCGACGCGCCGCTCGCCTGCCGGCTGGCGCGCCAGTTCAACGACGACCTCGCCGCCGCGGTGTCGGAGCGGCCGGACCGGCTCGCGGGCCTCGCCACCCTGCCGCTGCAGGACGTCGCCGCCTCGGTGGAGGAGCTCGACCGCTCCATGCGCCGGCTCGGCCTCAAGGGCGCCGCCATCGGCTCCAACGTGAACGGGAAGGACCTCGACCACCCCGACTTCCTGCCCTTCTTCGAGCGCGCCGAGGCCTTGCGTGCCCTCCTTTTTGTCCATCCCATCGACGTCATCGGCCTGGAGCGCATCCGCCCCTATTACCTGCACAACGGGCTCGGCAACCCCTTCGACACCGCGGTCGCGGCGGCGCGGCTCGTCCTGGGCGGCGTGATGGATCGCTTCCCGCGCCTCCAGGTCTGCCTCGCCCACGCCGGCGGGGCCCTTCCCTTCCTCGTGGGTCGGCTCGACCGCGTGGCCCGCGTGCGGGAGGAGGCGCGGGGGAAGTCGCGCCGCCGGCCGAGCGCCTATCTCCGGCGTTTCCACTACGACACCGTGATCCACCACGAGCTCGCCCTGCGCTACCTCGTCGACCTGGTGGGCAGCGACCGGGTGGTGGTGGGGAGCGACTACCGCTTCGACATGGGCTGCCTCGATCCCGTCCGGACGATCCGCGAGGTCCGGCAGCTCCCCCGCGCCGATCGCGCCGCCATCCTGGGAGGCAGGGCGGCGGAGAAGCTCCTGAGGTTGTGACATGGCCAATCCTCGACCGCGCGTCGTCGTCTCGCAGCCCATCCCCGCCCCGGCGCTGGCGCGCCTCGAGACCGTGGCCGAGGTCGACATGGGGAAGGACGCGAGCCGGATCATGCCGCGCGCCGACCTCGCGGCGCGCCTCCGCGGCGCCGACGCCCTCTTCCACCTCATGCACGACGTCGTGGACGCCGAGATGATCGGAGCTGCGGAGCGCCTCCAGGTCATCGCCAGCATGTCCATCACCCCCGCCACCGTCGACGTCGCAGCGGCGACGGCGCGGAGGATCCCGGTGACGACCATCCCGCCCATCGTCGGCGAGGCCACCGCCGACATGCACTTCGCGCTCCTCCTCGCGGTGGCGCGCCGGGTGGTCGAGTCGGACGCCGCCCTGCGCCGCGGCGTCTTCCCGGGCTCGCAGTCGCTCCACTTCGCCGGGCTGGGCGTCCACGGCAAGACCATCGGCATCGTGGGCATGGGGCGGATCGGGCTCGCGGTGGCGCGCCGCGCCCGCGGGTTCGACATGGCGGTGCTCTACACGAAGCGCACCCGCCTCCCCGAGGCCGAGGAGCGCGCCGCGGGCGCGAGCTTCGCGCCGCTCGACGAGCTCCTGGCGCGGTCCGACTTCGTCTCGCTGCACCCCACGCTCACGCCGCAGACGCGCCACCTCATCGGCGCGCGCGAGCTGTCGCTCATGAAGCCGACCGCGGTCCTCGTCAACACGTCGCGCGGTCCGGTGGTGGACGAGGCGGCCCTCGCGGCCGCCCTCGCCGCCCGCCGCATCGCCGGGGCCGGCCTCGACGTCTACGAGGGCGAGCCCAGGGTCCATCCCGGCCTCCTCGCGCTTCCCCAGGTGACGCTCACGCCGCATCTCGGGAGCGCGGTCGGCGAGCTGCGCGAGCAGATGGCCGGCATCGTGGTGGACAACATCCTCGCGGTGCTCGAGGGCCGGCGCCCGCCCAACCTGCACAACGCCGAGGTGTACCCCTGAGCCCCGCCGCCACGGGATTGCGGAGATCCGGCCGCCCCGGGACCGGCCGGCGCGCCCGGTGAGCCGCCGATGGAGTTCTGGCTGACGCAGACCGTCAACGGGATCTCCTTCGGCGCCATGCTGTTCCTCTTGGCGAGCGGGCTCTCGCTCATCTTCGGCGTGATGCGCATCGTCAACCTGTCCCATGGCTCGTACTTCCTGCTCGGCGGCTACGTCGGGCTCACCACCGCGGCGCGGACCGGCAGCTTCGCCCTCGCCCTCCTCGCCGGCGCGGCGGCCGTCGCGGTGCTCGGCCTCGCCATGGAGCGCCTCTTCCTGCGCAGCCTGCGGGGACAGAGCCTGGCGCAGGTGCTCATGACGATGGGGTTCGCGCTCGTCTTCCAGGACCTCTCCCTGCTCGTCTGGGGAGGCGACCCCCACGCCATCCCGGTGCCTCCCTTCCTCGGCCGCTCGCTGCGCGCGGGGCCGGCCTTCGTCCCTGCCTACCGGCTCTTCATCGTCGGCGTGGCCATCGCCGTCGGGCTCGCGCTCTGGCTTTTTCTGGAACGGACGCGCCTCGGCGCGCGCATCCGGGCCACCGTCGACGACGGCGAGATGGCCGAGGGCGTGGGCGTGAACGTGCCGCTCGTGTCGGCCGGCGTCTTCGCGCTGGGCGCCTTCCTCGCCGCGCTGGGCGGCGTCGTGGGCGGCCCGTTCATCGGGGTCTACCCGGGGCTCGACTTCGAGGTCCTCCCCTACGCCTTCGTCGTCGTGATCGTGGGCGGCCTGGGCAGCCTCCCGGGCGTGGTGGTGGGGAGCCTCGCCGTGGGGCTCCTCGACAACTTCGGAAAGGCGCTCTTCCCCGAGCTCTCCTACTTCACGCTCTTCGCCCCCATGGCCCTCATCCTGGCGCTGCGCCCCACCGGCCTCTTCGGCCGGCGCTGACCCGAAGGATCCCATGGCGGACCGATCCGACACGGCAGCGGGATCCGGCGTCCGGAGCGAGCCCTGGGCGCGCCGCCTGCGCGCCGGGGCGATCGTCGCGGGCGTCGCCCTGCTCGCCGCCCCGCCGGTCCTGCCGGGCTACGCGCTCACGCTGCTCACGCAGATCCTCATCTACGCCATCTTCGCGATGAGCCTGGACCTCCTCCTCGGCTACACCGGCCTCGCCTCGCTCGGCCACGCCGCCTACTTCGGGCTCGGCGCCTACGCCGTCGGCATCCTCTCGACGGGCCACCAGGCCTCCTTCTGGACGTGCCTCGGGGCGGCGCTCCTCCTCGCCACCGCGGTGGCGGCGGTGTTCGGCCTCGTGGCCATCCGCGCGCTGGGCGTCTACTTCCTCATGATCACGCTGGCGCTCGGGATGGTGGTCTGGGGGCTCGCCTTCCGCTGGGTCTCGCTCACCATGGGTGACAACGGCATCGCCGGCATCGCGCGGCCCTCGCTCGTCCCCGGCCTGTCGCTCTCCGATCCGCTCCGCTTCTACTACCTGGCGCTCGCCGCCTTCGTCCTCTCCTTCGCGATCCTCCTCCGCCTGGTGCGCTCGCCCTTCGGCCTGAGCCTGCGGGGGATCCGCGAGACCGAGCGGCGCATGCGCGCCCTCGGCTACGACGTCTGGCTGCACAAGTACCTGGCCTTCGTCCTCTCCGGCGCCTTCGCCGGGCTGGCGGGCGCGCTCTGGGCCTACTACGACGGCTTCGTGAGCCCGGTGGAGGTGCACCTGGTCACCTCGGTCGAGACCCTGCTCATGGTGGCGGTGGGCGGCCCCGGCACGCTCGTCGGCCCGGTCGTGGGAGCGGCGGTGCTCGTGCTCTCGAAGAACCTCCTCAGCCTCTACACGAAGCGCTGGCTCCTCGTGCTGGGGCTCGTCTACATCGGCGTCATCGTGCTCGCGCCCAAGGGCATCGTGGGCGCGCTCCGCGGGGAGAGGCGATGAGCGGCGCTCCCGCCCTCTCGGTCTCCGGGCTCTCCCGGTCCTTCGGCGGCCTCACCGCGGTGCGCAACGTCGCCCTCGACGTGCAGCCGGGGGAGCGCCGCGCCCTCATCGGCCCGAACGGCGCGGGCAAGACCACGCTCTTCAACATCATCGCCGGGGAGATCCCTCCCAGCGAGGGCCGCGTCACGCTCTTCGGCCGGGACGTGACCCGGCTCGCCCCTCACCGCCGCACCGCGCTGGGGCTGGCGCGGACCTTCCAGGTGAACACCCTCTTCCCGAGCCTCACCGTGCTCGAGAACCTCCTCCTCGCCGTCCACGGCGTCGAGCGCACCCGGCTTCACCTGCACCGGCCGCTCGCCGCCTACGGGGACCTCTGCGATCGCGCCCGCTCGGTGCTCGATCGCGTCGGGCTCTCCGGCGGCGAGGAGCGGACGGTGAGGACGCTCTCCCACGGCGAGCAGCGCCAGCTCGAGGTGGGGATGGCGCTGGCGAGCTCGCCGCGGCTGCTCCTCCTCGACGAGCCCATGGCCGGCCTGTCGCGGGCGGAGGCGCAGCGCTTCACGTCCCTCTTGCAGGAGCTCGACCCCGCCATGAGCCTCCTCATGATCGAGCACGACATGGACGTCGTCTTCGGCGTGGCCGAGCGGATCACCGTCCTCCACCACGGCCAGGTGGTGGCCGACGGGACGCGCGACGAGGTGCGGAGGAGCCCGCTCGTGGCGGAGATCTACCTGGGGACCGGCTGATGCTCGAGGTGGTGGACATCCACTGCTACTACGGCGAGAGCCACGTCCTGCACGGCGTGTCGCTCGAGGTCGGCAAGGGCGAGGTGGTGGCGATCCTCGGCCGCAACGGCATGGGGAAGACCACGCTCATCCGCGGCGTCGTGGGCTTCACCCCGCCGCGCCAGGGGCGCGTGGTGCTGAAGGGCGTCGACGTGACGCGCCTGCCGCCCCACCGCATCGTGGACATGGGGCTCGGCGTGGTGCCCCAGGGCCGGCGCATCTTCCCGTCGCTCTCCGTGCGCGAGAACCTCGCCGTGGCGGCGCGCCCGGGCCCGCGCGGCTGGACCGAGGAGCGGGTCCTCTCGCTCTTCCCGCGGCTCGCGGCCCGCCGCGAGGCGGCCGGCGACAAGCTCTCCGGCGGCGAGCAGCAGATGCTGGCCATCGGGCGGGCGCTCATGACGAACCCGGACCTCCTGCTCATGGACGAGCCCACCGAGGGCCTCGCGCCGCTCGTGGTCCGCGAGGTCGCGAACGTCATCGCCGAGCTGAAGCGGGAGGGCCTCTCCATCCTGCTCGTCGAGCAGAGCCTTCCCTTCGCCACCCGGCTGGCCGACCGGGTCCACGTGCTGGATCGCGGGCGCATCGTCTACTCGTCCGCGCCCGCGGAGCTGTTCGCGAACGAAGAGGTGAAGTCGCGGTACCTGGGTCTCGAGACCTGAACGAGGAGGACGTCATGCGAACGACGCGCGGTCGAACGATCCTGTCGCTGGCGGCGGCGGTGCTCTCGCTCTCGTGGGCCGCGGAGGCCCGCGCGCAGCCCAAGGGGCCCGTCAAGGTGGGCCTGCTCATCCCGCAGACCGGCCCCCTCGCCGCCAACGGCAAGGACATGCAGAACGGCTTCCTGCTGTTCCTCGAGCAGCGCGGCAACAAGCTGGGCGGCCGGGAGGTGACGCTCGTCGTCGAGGACGACGCGGGCGTGCCGGCCACGGGCCTCACCAAGACGCGGAGCCTCGTGGAGAGCCAGGGGATCCGCGTCCTCGTCGGCCCGCTCAGCGCCGCGGTGGGCTACGCCATCGCGCCGTACCTCGCGGAGAAGAAGTTCCCCACGCTCTTCCCCATCGTCTCCTCGGAGGACCTCACCCAGCGCAAGCGCACGCCCTACATCGTGCGGACCGGGTGGTCGAGCGCCCAGCCCTCGCACCCCTTCGGCAAGTACGCGTTCGAAACGCTTCACTACAAGCGCATCGCCATGATCGGCTACGACTTCGCCTTCGGGTGGGAGGTGGCGGCGGGCTTCCACCGCACCTTCGAGGAGGCGGGCGGGCAGATCGTGCAGAAGCTGTGGGCGCCGCTCGGAACGGCCGACTACGGTCCGTACCTGGCCCAGCTCCGGCGCGACGTCGACGCCATCTACGCCATCTTCTCCGGCGCGGACGCGCTCCGTTTCATGAAGCAGTACGCGGACGCGGGGCTGAAGGGCCGCATCCCGCTCATCGGCGGCGGCACCTTCACCGACGAGCACGTGCTCCGCAGCATGGGCGACGAGGCGCTGGGCGTCGTCACCTGCCTGCACTACTCCTCCGCGCTCGACACCCCGGCCAACAAGAAGTTCACGCAGGCCTACGAGGCCAAGTACGGGCAGATGCCCTCGTACTACGCGGAGGGAGCGTACGTGTCCGGCCTCGCGCTGGCGTCGGCGATGGAGGCCACGAAGGGCAACGTCGAGGACGTGGAGAAGCTCCTCGAGGCGCTCCGGAAGGTCGACCTCTCCGACACGCCGCGCGGACCCGTGAAGCTCGACGCCTACGGCAACCCCGTGGAGAACGAGTACGTGCGCAAGGTGGAGAAGGTGAACGGCCGCCTCCAGAACACGGTGATCCACACCTTCCCCGCCGTCTCGCAGTTCTGGACGTACAAGCCGGAGGAGTTCCTGAAGCAGCCGGTGTACGGGCGCGACGTCCCGCCCTGCACCCGTTGCGGCAAGTAGGAGGCGGCATGGGCGACGCGGCCGCGATGGGCGGGATGCAGATCGAATGGGACGTGCCCATCCCCATGGACGACGGGCTCGCGCTGCGCGCCGACGTCTTCCGCCCGCCGCGGCCGGGCCGCTTCCCCGTGATCCTCGCCATGGGCCCCTACGGCAAGGGGCTCCACTTCGCGGACCTCTACACCGATCAGTGGCGCCGCATGATCGAGCAGCACCCGGACGTGGAGGCGGGCTCGAGCAACCGCTTCCAGAGCTGGGAGGTCGTCGATCCGGAGAAGTGGGTGCCGGACGGCTACGCCTGCGTGCGCGTCGACTCGCGCGGCGCAGGCCGCTCGCCGGGCTTCCTCGACGTCTGGTCGCTTCGCGAGGCGCAGGACCTGTACGCCTGCATCGAGTGGGCGGCGGGGCGGCCGTGGTCGAGCGGCAAGGTCGGCCTGAACGGCATCTCCTACATGGCCATGAACCAGTGGCAGGTGGCGGCGCTGCAGCCGCCGCACCTCGCCGCCCTGTGCGTCTGGGAGGGCGCGGCCGACTACTACCGGGACCTCGCCCACCACGGCGGGATCCTCTGCACCTTCGGGCGCGCCTGGTTCCCGTCGCAGATCGTCCGCGTGCAGCACGGCCTGGGCACGCGCGGCTACCGGAGCCGCATGAACGGCGAATGGGTGTCGGGCCCGGAGACGCTCTCGCCGGAGGAGCTGGGCGCTGCGCGGAGCGACTTCTTCCGCGACTGCCTCGAGAACCCGCTCGCGAGCGACGCCTACTGGCGCTCGCGCCTGCCCGACTGGTCGAAGGTGACGGTCCCGCTCCTCTCCGCCGCGAACTGGGGCGGGCAGGGCCTCCACCCGCGCGGCAACTTCGAGGGCTTCACGGAAGCGGCCTCGAGGGACAAGTGGCTCGAGGTGCACGGGCTCGAGCACTGGACCCACTTCTACACGGACTACGGCGTCGGCCTGCAGAAGCGCTTCTTCGGCCACTTCCTCAAGGGCGAGGACACGGGCTGGGCCCGCCAGCCGCGGGTCCAGCTCCAGATCCGGCACCCGGGCGAGAGGTTCGTCGAGCGGCACGAGCGGGAGTGGCCGCTCGAGCGCACGCGGTGGACGCGGCTCTACCTCGACGCCTCCGACCTCTCGCTCCGGCCGGAGCCGCCGGCGAGCGAGGGCCGTGTCACGTACGCGGCGCTCGGGGACGGCGTGACCTTCC
>DATDDC010000383.1:0-3311 GCA_036523995.1 Anaeromyxobacter sp. | reverse complement strand
CGCACCGCCATCGTCACGGGCGGCGGCCGCGGGATCGGCGCCGCGGTGGCCCGGGCGCTGACGGCGCGCGGCCTCGCCGTGACCGTGTTCGCGAGGACCTCGTCGCAGCTCGAGCGCGTCGTGGCGGAGAAGGCCGCGGCGCTCGCGGTGGCGGGCGACGTGCGCCGCGAGGAGGACGTGGCGCGCCTCGTCGCCTCGCACGAGCGCGCCCTGGGACCCGTCGACGTCCTCGTGAACGACGCGGGCATCGTCGAGCGCGCGCTCGCCGAGGAGCTCTCGCCCTCCGCCTTCCGCGAGGTGCTCGACGTGAACCTCACCGGCGCCTTCCTCTGCGCCCGGGCGGTGATCCCGGGAATGAAGGCGCGGCGGCGTGGCCGGATCGTGAACGTGGCCTCCATCTCGGGCACGCTCGGGACGGCCGGCGCGACGGCCTACAACGCCTCGAAGTGGGGCCTCATCGGCCTCACCAAGTGCCTCGCCGAGGAGCTGCGCGAGCACGGCGTCCAGTGCCTCGCCGTCTCGCCGGGGAGCGTCGACACGGAGATGCTCGAGAAGACGCCCTTCGCGCCGGACATGACGCCGGAGGACGTGGCGCGCGTGGTGGCCTTCGCGGCGCTCGACGCCCCCGACGCCATGACGGGCTCGAACCTCGAGGTGTTCGGATGACTCCGGCGGCCGAGGCGGCCGTCGCTGACCTCGTCCGGGCGTTTCCGCGGGAGCGCCTCGTCGTCGGCGACCGGGAGAAGCTCGAGGCCTACGGCCGCGACGAGTCCGAGCTCGGCGCCTACCCGCCCGACGTCGCGGTGCTCGCCGAGAGCGCGGAGGACGTGCGGAAGGTCTTCGCGATCGCCTCGCGCCACCGGGTGCCGGTGATCCCGGTGGCCGCGCGGAGCGGCAAGTCGGGAGGGATCCTCGCCGTGAAGGGCGGCATCGCGCTCTCCATCGAGCGGATGAACCGGATCCTCGAGATCTCCGCCGAGGACCTCGTGGCCCGCGTGGAGCCGGGGGTCGTGACGGGCGTCCTCCAGGCGGAGGTCGAGAAGGTGGGCCTCTTCTATCCGCCCGATCCCAACTCGCTCGACACGTGCACCATCGGCGGGAACGTCGCCGAGAACGCGGGCGGGCCTCGCGCGCTCAAGTACGGGGTCACCCGCGAGTACGTGCTCGGCCTCACCGCCGTGGTGCCGACCGGAGAGGTGCTGAAGCTCGGGCGCCGGAGCATCAAGGGCGTGGCGGGCTACGACCTCACGGCGCTGCTCGTCGGGAGCGAGGGGACGCTCGGCGTCGTGACGGAGGTGACCCTGAAGCTCCTCCCGCGCCCGCGGCACGTCTCGACCGCGCTCGTGGCGTTCGGCTCCGTCGACGCCGCAGCGCGCGCGGTGTCGCGCGTGCTCGCCGAGGGCGTCCTGCCGCGGTGCCTCGAGCTCTTCGACGACGTCTCGCTCGCGGCGGCCGCGAAGACCTCGCCCTTCCGGTTCCCCGAGGGCGCGGGCGCGGCGCTCCTCGTCGAGACCGACGGGAACGACGAGGAGCAGGTCCTCGCCGAGATCGCCCGCGTGGCCGAGGCGGTGCGGGGCGACGCCGCGGGCGAGGTCGTGGTGGCGCAGAACGAGGCGCAGCGCCGGGAGATCTGGGAGACGCGGAAGTATCTGTCCGTGAACCTCAAGTCGCTCCACCCCATGAAGCTCTCCGAGGACGTGGCCGTCCCGCGCTCGCGCATCCCGGAGATGATCGCGCGGGCGAAGGAGATCGGACGCGCCCGCGGCCTCACCGTCGCGACCTACGGCCACGCCGGCGACGGGAACCTGCACTGCAACGTGCTCTTCGATCGCGCGGAGGAGCGCCCGAAGGTCGACGGCGCCGTGGCGGACATTCTCCGCGCCGCGGTGGACCTGGGCGGCACCATCACCGGCGAGCACGGCGTCGGCCTCGCCAAGCGGGACTTCCTCGAGTACGAGCAGGGGCGGGAGGTCGTAGAGCTGTCGCGCAGGCTCAAGGCGCTCTTCGATCCGCTCGGAATCCTGAATCCGGGGAAGATCTTTCCCGGCTGACGGGTGGTCGGCGGGGGACGACCGCCGGCGGCGACCGGCGCCCCAACAAACGATGGCTCGCGCGCTGCCGGTCCGGCGTAGCATCTCATCGCGGGTGACGCCATGCGGGTCGGGCACGCCATGCGGGACCTCGTGATTCGTTCGGCGTTCCTGGCCGTGGTGACATCCGCCCTCGCCGCGGGCGCCTGCCGCGAGCGCTCGACGTCCCAGGTCGTCGCCTCGAGCCCGGCACCGCAGGCATCGTCCCCGGAAGCGGAGAGGCGGGCGATGGTCCGCGAGCAGCTCGAGGCTCGCCGGATCCGGGACGCGCGCGTGCTCGACGCGATGCGTACGGTGCCGCGTCATCGCTTCGTCTCGGAGTCGCTCCGGCGCTGGGCCTACGCGGACATGCCGCTCCCCATCGGGCGTGACCAGACGATCAGCCAGCCCTACATCGTGGCGTTCATGGCGGAAGCGCTGCGCCTGCGGGGCGACGAGCGCGTCCTCGAGGTGGGCTCGGGCTCGGGGTACGCGGCGGCGGTGCTGTCGCTCCTCGGCTCGGAGGTGTACGGCATCGAGCTCGAGCAGGAGCTGTACGATCGCAGCGTCGTCACGCTGCGCGAGCTGGGCTTCCCGAACGTCCACCTGCGCGCGGGCGACGGGTTCCGTGGCTGGCCCGAGCATGCGCCGTTCCACGCCATCGTCCTCAGCTGCGCGGCCGAGAAGATCCCCGAGCCGCTGTGGGAGCAGCTCGCGGAGGGTGGGCGCCTGCTCTATCCCAAGGGGAGCGCGCACGACATCCAGGAGCTGGTGCTCGTGACGAAGACGCGCCAGGGTCCGCACGAGGAGCGCCTCGCGCCGGTGCGCTTCGTTCCCATGCGGCGCCCTCCGTAGACGCGGCACCGTGCGCCATGGCCGGCGAGACGACATCCGCGGGAGACGGGGCGAGGCACGTCGGCGCCCTCACCGCGACCATGCTGGTCGTGGCGAGCATGGTCGGGACCGGCATCTTCACGACGAGCGGCCTGCTGCTCCGGGATCTCGGGTCCCCCATCGACGTGCTCGCGGCCTGGCTGGTCGGCGGAGTGCTCGCGCTCTGCGGCGCGCTCTCGTACGGTGAGCTCGCCGCGGCGCTCCCGCGGAACGGCGGCGAGTACCAGCTCCTCTCCCGCATCTACCACCCGGCGGTCGGGTTCTCCGCGGGCCTCGTCTCGCTCGTCGTCGGCTTCTCGGCGCCGCTCGCCGCCTCGGCGCTCGCGTTCGGTCACTACGCGTCGGCGG
>DATDDC010000382.1:0-12539 GCA_036523995.1 Anaeromyxobacter sp. | reverse complement strand
CGCCGAGCGTCCGCCGCGCCTCGAGCCAGGGCCCGGGCCGCCGCTCGAAGCTCCGGGCCGAGGGCACGAGGCGCGCGAGCAGGCGATCCGCGAGCGCTCCCTCGCCGGCGGCGCGCGCGGCCCGGAACAGCTCGACGTCCTCGAGGGCGTCCCGGATCGCCTTCAGCCGGATCGACTCCACCGGGAAGGGCCTCGTCCCGCCCAGCTCCGCGGGCCGGCCGGGGTAGAGCAGCGTTCCGTCGCCGTTCCCCGCAGAGGCGCGCACGTCCGTCCAGGGATCGCCGGTCCACGTGCGGAGCATATCGTAGTAGAGCACTCCGCCGAGCCCCTGCCGGAAGGCCTCTCCTCGAAGAACGCGTCGCGCTCCGGGACGAGCGGATCCGGCCACTCGCCCGGCTCGCCGTCGGGCCCGGAGGGCCGCTCGAGCCGGATCGTCGCCACGCGGTAGAGCGCGACGCGGAGGCGCGAGCCCCCCTGCAGAGGGCTCGCCTCGGCCGAGAGCGCGGCGAGGCCGCGGCGGGCGCGGACGGCGATCTGCGCCGACTCGCACTCGCCCCGCGCGGCGGCGAGGTCGACGGCCGAGGCGCGCGGCACGGGGTCGCCCGGCCGGAGCTTCTCGAGCGAGCTCGCCACGCCGATCCGGATCGGGCCGGGCGGCGCCCCCGCGGGGATCGCCTGAGCGAGGACCGCCGCGGCGAGGATGACGGCCGGATGCACGCCGCCAACGTTGGGCCGCGCGGCGAGGCCGGCAACGCGCGGCGCGGCAGGTCGGGGCCGCGGGGCGCGCGGTCACTTCATCGCGAGGCGGGATCCCGGCCGGTAGCTCTTCAGGGTTGCGACGATGCTGCCGACGGCGAAGTCCGCCGACGCCCGGACGAGGATGTGCCGGGGATCGTCCGAGAGCCACATGAACGAGTCGCGCTTCGTCGAGAACTTCCCCTCGAGCGCGGTGCGGACCTTGATCTTCACCGTGGGAAACGTCCCCGCGGGAGTCTCGACGCGCTCGCGCCCCAGCACCTCCGCGACGACCGTGAACTGCTTCGAAGAGGCGACCACCGGGATGTCGTAGCGGAGCCCCGGCTCGAGCGCCTGGAGTCGGAGCCACATGAACGCGCTCGTGAGGTCGTGGACGTCGGCGGGGACCTCGATCGTCTTCTGCGTCCGCTTCCCGTTGAACGTGCGCGAGAGCATGGCCCTGAGGTTCACGCGGTCGAAGCGCGCCGAGTCGACGTGATAGTCGCCCACCTCGTAGGCGCGCAGGTCGGTGCCGCGGGGCAGGTGCGAGGCGGCGTCCCAGTACGAGACGAGGTGCTCCCGGATGTCGATGAATCCGGCGACCCCCTCCGTCTTCGCCTGGAACACGACCGGCCAGATGTCGCCCACCGGCTGGCCCACGGCGATGCGCCCCTCGCCGGTGGGCAAATTGAGGAAGCGCACCTGGAAGACCGTCTCCTCGCCGGGCGAGAAGGCGTCGGCGCGCGCGGCGGCGGCGAGGGCGAGGAGCGCCAGGGCGGCGGTGGTGCGAAGGCGGAGCATGGCGTCTCGTGTGCGCTGCGGCCCTTTCCTTCCGATGGGGATAGCAAGCGGGATGCCTGGCGCCGCGAGCCGGCATTCTTGGGGAATCCGCCCCGCTCGCGCAAGCCGGCGCCCCCGGAAAGGCGACACCCGTGCCGCGATGGCGTACGCTCGCCCGGACGCCCCTGGGGAGCGCCTCCATGCCGATGGACGACTACGACGAGGACGACGCCAAAGGATCCCCGGACGAGCTCGGTCGGGATCGCCGCTTCGGAGACTTCGACTGCCCCGACTGCAGCGCCAACAACCCGTACGACGACGGCTTCGGCGACGGCGACGAGATCCGCTGCTACTACTGCGGCCAGGAGTACCGGGTGGACGTGAGCGACGCCGGGAGGCTCCGGCTGAAGCCGATCTGAGCAAACCGCTCAGCCGCTGCGCTTCTCAGGCCCTCGGCCGCTCCCCGAAGATGGCCGTGCCGACGCGGATCACGGTCGCGCCCTCCTCGATCGCGACGCGCCAGTCCGCGCTCATCCCCATGGACAGCTCGCGCAGGCCGAGCCGGTCGCGCAGCCCGCGCAGCAGGCGGAAGTGCGGCCGGGGATCCTGGTCGGGCGGCGGGATGGCCATGAGGCCCAGGAGCTCGACTCCCGGCAGGGCGCGCACCTCGTCCGCGAGGGCGGGCGCGCCCTCCGGAGGGCAGCCGGCCTTCGACGCCTCCCCGCCCGTGTTGACCTCGAGGAAGGCCCGGGCCACCGCCCCCTTCGCGGAAAAGCGCTTCGACAGCTCGCGCGCGAGCTCCACGCGATCGACGGTGTGGATGGCGTGCACCCGGCCGGCCAGGTACTTCACCTTGTTCGTCTGGAGGGCGCCGATGAAGTGCCAGCGGAGGTCCGCGAGATCGCCGAGCGCGTCCGCCTTCTCGCGCCACTCCTGCGCGTAGTTCTCGCCGAAGTCGCGCTGCCCCGCGGCGTACGCCTCCCGGATCGCGCCCGGCGGCTGCGTCTTCGAGACCGCGACGAGCGTCACGCCCGCCGGGATCGAGGCGCGCAGGGCGCGGACGTTCTCGGCGATGGACGTCACCGCGACTCCCAGGGCAGCGGGAAGCCGGCGCGCCGCAGCAGGTCCGCCGTCTCGGCGAGGGGGAGGCCCACCACGTTCGACACGCTCCCCTCCACGCCGAGGACGAACGCCCCGCCCGCGCCCTGGATGGCGTACGCGCCCGCCTTGTCGAGGGGCTCGCCGGTGCCGACGTACCACGCGATCTGCGCGGGGGAGAGCCGCGCGAACCGAACGGCCGAGGAGACGACGGCGCTCGCCTCGATGCGGACCGAGGTGCGCCGGACGCACACGCCCGAGAGGACCTCGTGCGTCGTTCCCGAGAGGGCCGAGAGCATGCGGCGCGCTTCCGCGTGGTCGCGCGGCTTGCCGAGCACCTCGCCCCGGAGCACCACGGCCGTGTCGGCCGCGAGGACCACGTCGCCGGGGACGGCGCGGGCCTTGTCGCGCGCGATGCGGAGCACGTAGTCGCTCGCGGCCTCGCCGGGGTGGACCGCCTCGTCCACGTGGGCCGGGCGGACGTCGAGCGCGACCCCGAGCTGCTCGAGGAGCTCGCGCCGGCGCGGGCTCTGCGAGGCGAGGACGAGGCGGGGCGCCATGCCCGCGACCCGCCCCGCTAGTCCGGCACCGAGGTCTGCGCCGCGGCCAGCGAGCCCGCGACGTCGGGGTTCAGCTCGATCCTGGCCGAGGAGCGGATCTCCTTCATCCAGGCCCCGACGATCTGCGTCTCCTTGCGGTTCCGCAGGGCCGCCTCGAGCCCCTCCCGCTGGGCCGCGAAGGCCGCCGGGTCCGGGGTCTCGCGCAGCGTCACGGCGGCCACCACCGGCCCCGCCGTCGTCTCGTAGACCCTGGGGAGGACGTCGCCCTTCTTCGCGGCGAACGCGTCCGCGCTGACCTCGGGCGCGGAGCCGAGCTTCGGCACGAAGGACGAGCCTCGCCCGAATGGGCCCGTCTCCTCGGCGACGACGGGCTGCGCGTCGAGCTTCCCCGGCTTCTGCGGGAAGAGCGCGGCGAGGGCCTTCCCCTTCCTCGCCGCGTCGAGGGCCGCCTGGGCCTTCGCCTGGACGAGCTTCCGCGCGCGCTCCTTCACGAGGAGCTCCCTCGCGATGTCGTCGCGGGCGTCCTCGAGCGACACCTGCCTCGCGGGCACCACCTCCTCGGCCTGGACGAGGTGCCAGCCGGAGGCGCTCTTCACGGGATCGGACACCGCCCCCGGCGCGAGCGCGAACGCGGCGTTCACGAACGCCGGGTCGAAGAGGCCCTCGGTGATGAAGCCGATCTCGCCGCCGCGCGCCTTCGTGTTCTCGTCCTCGGAGAGCGCCTGGGCCACCTTGGCGAAATCCTCGCCCTTCTTCACGCGGGCGGCGGCTTCCTCGATCTTCTTCCTCGCGGCGGCGTCGTCCGCGCCCGGCGCGACCCTGGCGAGCACGTGGCGGACGCGGACCTTCTTCTTCTGGTCGTAGCGGGCGCGGTTCTCCTCGTAGAACTTCTTCACGCGCTCCGCTTCCTTCTGCGCGAAGGCCTTCGCCTCCGCCTCCGAAGGCTTCGCCACCTCCGCCTCGGCCGCGGCGAGGGGGAAGCGGACGAAGACGAGGCCGACCTTGTCCGCCTCGGCCTGCCACACCTCGCGCACCTCGGCGTCCGGGATCTTCACGGTCTCGTGCAGCGCGGCCATCATCTTCTGGCGGAGGAGGTCGTCCTTGCGGAGGGTCTCGAACTTCCTCTCGGATCCGAAGGACTGCCGCGCCCAGTCGAGGTAGAGGTCGTGCTTGTACTGCCCGTTCTCCTGGAAGGACGGCATCGACTGGATGTCCTTCGTGAGCTCCTCGCTCGTGACGACGAGGCCGCGGCGCCTCGCCTCTTGCACGATGAGCTCCTGATTGACGAGCATCTCCATCGCCTGCTGCGGCAGCCCGCTGCGCTCCGCCACCTCGCGGGTGAAGGCCTCGCCGAACTGCTGGCGGTAGCTCTGGTAGAGGCGGTCGTACATGCGCGCCCATTCCGCCACCGGGATGGCCTTGCCGTTGACCTTGGCCGCGTACGGCGGCGGGGCTGCGCGCAAGCCCCCCTTCGAGAGAGATCCGGGGCCGAAGTTGATCGCAAAGATGAGCGCGAGGCCTCCGACGATGACCCAGGTGAACACGCTCTTCGCGTTCGAACGCAGGACGTCCAGCATGAAGCGACGCTCCGATTTGTTGTAGCTCGGCGACCCGAACGTTCCGGGCGCCGGGAAGTTGAACACCCTAGTCAACAAGCGCTAAAATGCAAGGGAATTTGGCCCCGCCGGAGTCCCCGTGTTGGCATTGCTCAAGCGTTACCGCGAGCTGATCCTCGTCGCGGTCCTGCTCCTCGTTCCCCTCGGAGTCTTCTTCGCCCACGCGAAGCAGCCCCCGGAGCGGTCTGCGCTCGATCGGGCCATCGTCTGGCTCGCCACCCCGATCGAGAAGGCGATCGGCTGGACGGCTCGGACGGCGCTCTCCGGCTGGGACGGGTACGTCGCCCTGCGCGGCTCCCACCGCGAGGCCGCCGAGCTGCGGAAGCGCGTGCAGGAGCTCGAGATCGAGCGGCAGCAGCTCCTCGGCGATCGGGCCGAGGCGGAGCGGCTGCGCCGCCTCCTCTCCTTCGTCGAGGAGACGACGGAGCGCCGCTACCTCGGCGCCCGCGTGGTGGGCGTGCGGCTCGGGACGGCGGGGCTCCAGGTGCTCACCATCGATCGCGGCAGCGACGACGGGGTCGCGAAGCACATGCCGATCATGACCTCCGACGGCGTCGTCGGCCGGGTGCTGGCGGTGGCGGGCCACAGCGCCGACGTCCTCGTGCTCTCCGACCGGAACAGCTCCATCGCCGTGCGGGTCGAGCGCACCCGGGCGCGGGCCAACGTGCGCGGCCTCGGCAAGCCCGACGCGGCGAAGCTCGAGTACGCGCTCCGCGCGGAGGACATCATCGAGGGGGACGCGCTCGTCACCTCCGGCACCGACGGGGTCTTCCCGCGCGGCATCAAGGTCGGCAAGGTGACGCAGCTCGAGCGAACGGCGCACGGCCTGTTCCAGGAGGCGCGCGTCGTTCCGGCCGTGGACGTGACGCGCGTGGAGGAGGTGCTGGTGGTCACCTCCTGGGAGCGCCCGGGCGAGGTGCTCCCGGCCGCGTACGCGCCCGGAAGGCGAAAGTGAAGCCGCTCGCCTACGTGACCTTCGCGCTCGCGCTCGCCGCGGTGCAGGCGGCCGTCCTGCACTGGGCGGGCGGCGGCGCGTTCCCGGTGGCGCTCCTCGCGGCGTGCCTCGTGTACCTCGGCCTCCACGGAGGGAACGTGGACGGCACCGTCGCCGCGGCGGGCGTGGGCTACGTGATGGACCTCATGGCGTCCTCGCCCAAGGGGCTCATGACCTTCCTCGCCGTCCTGCTCTTCCTCGTGGTGCGCGCCGTGTCCGCGGCCGTCGACGTGCGGGGGCGGGCTTCCTTCGCGCTCCTCTCCGGGCTGGGCGCCATCTTCCTCTCGCTGGGCGCGCTCCTCCTCACCCGCTACACCGCGCCGGCCGAGGCGGCGCCCGGCGCGATCCTCCTGCCGAGGATGATCGCGGAGGGCTTCCTCACGGGCGCCCTCTCCCCCCTCGTGCTCGTGGGGCTCCGGCGCGTGGACGGCATGTTCCACCGCGAGGAGCCGGGGCTGCTGCGCTGACGTGTCGCTCATCCCTCCCAGCGCGCCCGGCGCGGCGCAGAAGGAGTTCAAGCCGCGGCTCTTCTGGGCCACCGGCGTGGTGATGGTCTCGTTCCTCGTGCTCCTCGGGCGGCTCTACCAGCTCCAGATCCTGCGAGGCGACGAGTTCAAGGGGAAGGCCGACGAGAACTTCGTGAAGGAGATCCGCCAGCCCGCCGACCGGGGCCAGATCCTGGACCGGAACCGGCGGGTGCTCGTGGACTCCCGCCCCTCCTACGACGTCACGCTCACGCCCTACTTCTGCGGCAAGCAGTGCGACGACGTCCTCTCGCGGCTCGCCACCATGCTGCAGCTCACGCCCGAGGAGGTGGAGCGGGCGCGGGGCCAGCTCCGGGGCGCGAAGAAGCTCGAGCGCTTCCGGCCCTTCACCGTGAAGATCGACGTGCGGCGGAACGAGCTCGACCAGTACCTCGCGAACGAGATGGACCTCCTCGGCGTCGACATCGTGGCGACGCCGCACCGGAACTACCGCACCGGCTCGCTGGGCGGGCACCTCATCGGCTACATGAACGAGGCCGGACCGGACGAGCTCAAGAGGCTCAACGAGGACGTCCAGACGTCCGGCTCGGGCCAGGGGCCCTACCTCCTCGGCGACTACACCGGCCGGCGCGGCCTCGAGCGCAAGTTCGAGCGGACCCTGCGCGGCATCGACGGGAAGGAGCGCGTCCCCGTCGACGCCAAGGGCCGCCGCAAGGACGACGCCGACGCGCTCATCCCGGAGGACCAGCGCCTCGTGCCCTCCGCCCCGGGGAAGAACCTCGTCCTCTCCCTCGACTGGCGGCTCCAGGAGTTCGCGGAGAAGACCTTCCCGGCCACGGCCGGCGTCGTCGTCGCCATGGACGCGAAGACGGGCTTCCTCCTCGCGCTGGTGGACCGGCCCGCGCCCGATCCCAACAAGATGTCGGGCCGCATCACGCCCGCCGAGCTCGCCGCCATCCACTCGGACCCGCTCCAGCCCGAGCTCTTCCGCGCCATCCAGCAGCACTACCACCCCGGCTCGACCTTCAAGGCCGCGACGGCCGTCGCGGCGCTGGAGGAGGGCGTGCTCAGGCCCACGAGCACCATCTTCTGCCCCGGCCACTTCCAGATGGGCTCGCACCGCTGGCGCTGCGACAAGGAATCGGGCCACGGCTACGTCGACTTCACGCACGCGCTCGGCGCCTCCTGCGACGTCTTCTTCTACCAGGCCGGCGCCATGCTCGGCGCGGACTCGATCTCGAAGTGGGCGCACGCGCTGGGCCTCGGGACCCCCACCGGCTTCGAGATCACGGGCGAGGTTCCCGGCGTCGTGCCGGACGAGGAGTGGCACGACAAGCACATCGCGGGCGGCTACCAGCGCGGCATGGCGGTGAACCTCGCCATCGGGCAGGGCGACGTGAACGTGACGCCCATGCAGCAGCTCGTCTTCTACGCCGCGCTCGCCACGAACATCGTGTGGAAGCCGCAGGTGGTGCTCCGCGTGGAGGATCCGGACGGGAAGGTGCTCCAGGAGTTCGCCCCGCAGGAGCGCAACCGGCTCGCGCTCAAGAAGACCACCCGCGAGACGGTGATGAAGGGGCTCCTCGCCGCCGTCAACGAGCCCTACGGCACGGCGTACCGGTCGCGCCTCGAGGACGTCGTCATGGCGGGGAAGACCGGCACCGCCCAGGTCGTGAAGATGGGCGCGAAGCGGCTCAAGGCCGCGCAGGTCTCGTACTTCGAGCGCGACCACGCCTGGTTCGCCGCCTTCGCGCCGGCGGACGATCCGGAGGTCGTGGTGGTGGTCCTGAACGAGCACTCCGGGTTCGGCGCCTCGAACGCCGCGCCGACCGCGGCGGCGGTCGTGAAGAAGTGGCTCGAGCTCAGGGCGCAGGACGCGCTCGAGCGCGCCGGCCCCGCCACGGAGAAGCCCGCGGAGGAGCGGCCGCAGCCGCCTCCCCCGCCCCCGCCGCTCCTGCCCGCCGCCGTCGAGAAGCCCAAGCTCGGCCTCGCCGGGCCGCCCGGAGGCCGCCCCCGTGGCTGACGTCTCCCTCGCGGCGATGCCGCAGCGCCGGCCCTTCCAGCACTTCCCCTGGCACCTCGCCGTGGTGGTGCTCGCCATCTCCGCCGTCGGCATCTGGAACCTCGCCTCCGCCTCGCGGAGCGCGCACGCGCCGGTGTGGATCAGCCAGACCGCCTGGATGGGCGTCGGCATCGTGGTCGCGCTCGGCGTGACGCTCGTCGACCACCGCGCCTTCCAGCGCATCTCCTGGGTCTTCTACGCGCTCGTCCTCCTCATGCTCGTCGCGGTGCTCGTGAAGGGCCGCTACGTCATGGGCGCGCGGCGCTGGCTCACCTTCGGGCCCGTGAACTTCCAGCCCTCCGAGCTCGCCAAGCTCGCCGTCGCCCTGGCGCTCGCGAACTGGCTCTCGGGGGACGCGGAGAAGCGCCGGGACGGCTACGGCCTCTTCGGCCTCGTCGTCCCCATGCTCATCACGGTCGTGCCCGCCGCGCTCATCCTGAAGCAGCCGGACCTCGGGACCGCGCTCGTCGTCCTCTGCGTGGGCGGGACCCAGATCCTCTTCGCCAAGGTGCGCTGGAAGACGCTGGCGCTCCTCGCCGGCGTCGGCATCGTGGGCGTGTTCCTCGTGTACCCGCACCTCAAGCCCTACCAGAAGAAGCGCGTCGAGACCTTCCTCGACCCGCAGGCGGACGCCCTGGGCGCGGGCTACCACGCCACGCAATCGATGATCGCGGTCGGGTCCGGGCAGGGGTTCGGGAAGGGCTGGGGGCAGGGGACGCAGACGTACCTGTCGTTCCTCCCCGAGCAGCACACCGACTTCATCTTCTCGGTGTGGGCGGAGGAGCACGGCTTCGTCGGCTGCCTCCTCCTCCTCGGCCTCTACTTCGCGCTCGTGACGTCCGCGGTGGACATCGTGGGCGGCGCCCGCGATCGCTTCGGGAGCTTCCTCGCCGTGGGGGTGACCGCCATGCTCTTCTGGCACGTGGTCATCAACATCGGGATGGTGATCGGGCTGTTGCCGGTCGTGGGCGTGACGCTCCCGCTCATGAGCTACGGCGGGTCGTCCGTGATCGCCATCTACGCCGGGATCGGGCTGCTCGCGAACGTGGGGATGCGGCGGTTCGTGAACTGAGTCCGCGGCGGTTCGTGAACTGAAAGGGCAGCCTTCCGGCTGCCCCCCGCCTCGCCGAGCCCGCGTCCGGCCTACGCGATCGCCTTCTTCAGGCTCTCCTCGAGCTTCGAGCGGGGCACGGCGCCCACGATGGTGTCGACCACCCGGCCGCCCTTGAAGACGAGGAGCGTCGGGATCGACTTGATCCCGTACTGCTGCGGAACCTTCTGGTGCTCGTCGACATCCATCTTCGCGACCTTCACCTTGCCTCGATACTGCTTCGCAAGCTCCTCGACCGTGGGAGCGATCGCCTTGCAGGGGCCGCACCACACCGCCCAGAAGTCCACGAGCACCGGGATGTCGCTCTTCAGGACCTCCGTATCGAAGGTGGCGTCCTGAAGGGTCACGACGTCGTTCGAGGCCATGTACGCTCCTTGAAGATCCGCTGGTGCAAACACTTATCCGCCGCGAGCAAGCCTGGCAAGCGTCTCCTCCGGCGTGCTAACCTCGCGATCCCACGGCCGTGCACGCATGCCTCGGAGCGGCGCCCGGACCAGAGGGAAACGTCGGGAGGAATCCGGGGAATGGGCGGGCTGCTCTTCGTATCCCAGGCGATGCTCGACTCCTGGGCCGGGCAGGGGAAGATCGACTTCGTCGGCAACGTCATGACCCTCCTCGCGGGGGAGGGGAAGGGCCGCAGCTACGCCCTCGACCCCGCCGTCCGCTTCATGAAGGTCCTCGGCCTGGACCAGGACCCGAACGGCCTCGTCCACAAGGTGAAGAGCGTGAAGCAGCTCCGCGAGATGGGCGCGGAGCCGGCGGAAGACTCCTGCATCCTCGGCGACGTCGCCTACGAGGTGCAGCCCGGGTTCCTCGCGGAGGGCGCCGCGCTCCAGGCCGCCGCGACCGCGCAGCCCGCGCCGAGGGCGGCCGCCCCACCGCAGGCGGCCGGCCAGGCGCCCGCTCCCCCGGGCGCTCCGGACTCACGCTCCCGCCCGCTGGGCTCGACGCCCCTGCCGAAGGAGCTCGAGGAGAAGCGGAAGGAAGCCGAGGCGCTTGCACGTTTCCTGCTGGAGAACCTGTCTTGAGCATCCAGATCCTGCGCCTCGCCGCCGCCCTCTACGCCGGCGCCGCCGCGGCGTACGTCGTCTACTTCGCTCGCCCGCGCCACGCGCGCGCCGCCACCGTCGGCTTCTGGCTCCTCGCCGCCGCGTTCGGCGTGCAGGGCGTCGCCTTCGGCGTCGGGTGCGCGGAGCTCGGTGGCCTCGAGTTCTTCGGCCTGCGCGGCGGGCTCGTGATGCTCGTGTGGCTCGCCTCCGGCGTGTACCTCGTCCTGCAGCGCTACTACAAGATCCCGACGCTGGGCGCGTTCATCACGCCGTTCACGCTGGTCGTGCTCCTCCCCACGCTCTTCGGCGATCCCAAGCATCCGGACATGGCGCCGGCGGCGCTGCGCCACCCGACGCTCACCGTGCACATCGTCACGGCGGTGCTGGGCGTGGCGCTCTTCGGGATCGCCTTCGGCAGCGCGGTCATGTACCTCCTCCAGGAGCGCGAGGTGAAGGGCAAGCGCTTCGGCGCGCTCTTCTCGCGGCTGCCCTCGCTCGACGCGCTCGACCGAATGGTGCAGCGCCTCGTCCGGGCGGGCTTCGTCGTCTACACCGTGGCGCTCGTGGCGGGCACCATCGCGGCCACCGCGGTGTGGAAGAGCGCCTGGTCGTGGGATCCGCAGCAGATCGTCTCGCTCGTCGTCTGGTTCCTCTACGGCGCGATGGTGCAGCTCCGGCACAACGGCTGGCACGGCCGCCGCTACGCGTTCCTCACCCTGGTCGGCTTCGTGCTCGTGCTCGGCTCGATGGTGAGCCTCAAGGCCGTGCCGGGCATCACGCGGCACGCCGGGGACTACGGCCTGGCGCCTCCGACCGGGGTGACCCAGTGAGCGGTCGGGAGCTCTTCCTCGTCGGCCTCTCGCACAAGAGCGCGCCCATCGAGGTGCGCGAGCGGGTGGCGCTGTCCGGCGACGACCTCAAGTCCGCGCTGGAGGAGCTCCGCGGCATGGAGGGCGTGCAGGAGGCGTTCGTCGTCTCGACCTGCAACCGCGTGGAGGTCTACGTGCAGGCCGAGGGCGACGCGCCGGCGCGCCGCTTCTTCACCTCCCGCGCTCCCGAGGCGGCGGATCACCTGTACGTGAAGGCGGGCGCGGAGGCGGTGCGGCACCTCTTCCGCGTGTCCTCCAGCCTCGACTCGATGGTCGTGGGCGAGCAGCAGGTGCTCGGCCAGGTGAAGGAGGCGTACGGCCTCGCCAGCGCCGCCCAGGCGGCCGGATCGTACGTCTCGCGCCTGTGCAACCGCGCCTTCGCGACGGCCAAGCGCGTCCGGACCGAGACCGACATCGGCAAGGGCGCGACGTCCATGTCGCAGGTCGCGGTCGAGCTGGTGGAGAAGATCTTCGGCGATCTGCGGGGAAGGGCCATCCTCCTCGCGGGCGCGGGGAAGATGGGCGCGCTCTCGGCGAAGGCGCTCGCCGACCTCGGCGCCGACCGCATCCTCGTCACGAACCGATCCGCCGAGCGCGGGCTCGCCCTGGCGCACCAGGTGAACGGCTCCTTCCGGGAGTGGGAGGAGCTGCAGCGCCTCCTCGTCGAGGCCGACGTGGTCATCGTCTCGACGGGCGCGCCCACCTACGTCCTCTCGCGAGACATGGTGCACGCCGCCATGAAGGCCCGGCGCCAGCGCTCGCTCTGCCTCATCGACCTGGCCGTGCCGCGGAACGTCGACCCGGCCGCGGCGCGGCTCCCGGACGTGTTCGGCTACGACGTCGACGACATGGAGAAGGTCGTCGAGGCGACGCACGAGGCGCGCAAGGGCGAGGCCCTCCGCGCCGAGGCCATCGTCGAGGCCGAGGTGATGGCCTTCACGAAGGAGCGGGAGGCGCGCGCCGCGCTCCCCGTCCTCGCCCAGCTCCGCCGCCAGGCCGAGGAGATCGCCCGGGCGGAGGCCGAGCGGACGCTCGCGCAGGTGGGCGGGAAGCTCGACGAGAAGGGCAAGAAGAGCGTCGAGGCCATGGCGAGGGCCATCGTGAACAAGCTCCTCCACGGCCCCACGGCGCGCCTCAAGGAGGCCGCCTCCTCCGGCGACGGCGCGCTGGCCGGCGCGGC
>DATDDC010000381.1:0-7310 GCA_036523995.1 Anaeromyxobacter sp. | reverse complement strand
TGGCCACGCGAGCGAGCTCGAGGAGATCATCGGGGGTGCCGACGACGCGGAGCGCTTCGATCTGACCCTGCTCGACCAGGATCCCTTCGCCCTCGACCTCGCCCGCGAGACGGTGCGAAGGGTCGAGGCCGCGCGCGGTGCGCGCCTGACGGTCCATTACCTCCAGGACTCGGTCCGCACGATGATCCGCACGCGCGACCTCGGGCGCGCGCTGGGCCGGCATCACTTCGTCTATTCCATGGGCCTGTTCGACTACCTGTCGACGCCCGTGGCGCGGGCGGTGCTCGCGAAGACCTGGGAGGTCGTCCGACCGGGGGGGACCCTGGTGGTCGGGAACTTCCACTCCAGCACGCCGACCCGCTACCACATGGCCTACTGGGGCGACTGGTCGCTCTGGTACCGCACCGAGGAGGCGTTCCTGTCGCTCGCCGACGGGCTCGACCACTCCTCGGCGCTGATCGAGTTCGACGAGACCGGGTGCCAGATGTTCCTACGGCTGGAGAAGCCGGCGTGAACGATCGCGCGACACGCCCGGCCCCCGTGGCCGCCGCCGCGCGGCACCGCACGCCGTTCGAGGTCCACCTCGACGGCCTGCAGCACACGTGGATCGGCACCTCCGTCATGGTCGCCGGCGTCCTCGTGCCGCTCTTCGTGGTCCTCGACTGGTTCACGATGCCGCGGGAGCTCTTCGCGAAGTTCGCGACGTACCGGGCCGTCGCGACCGCCTTCCTGGTGGTGCAGTGGATCGTCATCCGGTTCACCCGGCCCTCCCGCTGGTCCATCCTCCACGGCTACGCCTTCACGCTCGTGGTGGCGGCCGCCATCACGAAGATGACGGTGGACCTGGGCGGCTACGACTCGTCGTACTGGGCGGGCCTGAACCTCGTCATCGCCGCGAACCTGCTCCTCCCCTGGAGCGCGAACCACGCCTTCCTGAACGGGACGACCACCATCGTCATGTACGTCCTGGCGAACGCGATCTGGGGCGGCGACTACCACCCCCAGAGCCTCATCGGGAACCTCTTCTTCATGGGCGCCATGATGGTCATCGGGATCATCATCTCGACCTCCCGGTTCGCCCTCATCGTGGCGGAGTTCAACTCGCGCATGGACCTCCAGGAGGCGAACAACAGCCTGGAGCGCTCCCGGGCGGATCTGAAGCGGGCCCGCGACGCGCTCTGGGGCGAGATGGAGGTCGCAAAGCGGATCCAGACCTCGCTCCTCCCCGAGAACCGGCGGGTGGGAGCCTACGACGTCGCGGCGCGCATGCAGCCCGCCGCCGAGGTGGGCGGCGACTACTACGACATCATCCAGGCCGGCGAGGAGCGGAACTGGATCGCCATCGGCGACGTCTCGGGCCACGGCGTCGAGTCCGGGCTCGTCATGATGATGACGCAGACGAGCATCCTCTCGCTCGTGCACGAGAACCCGCTGCTCGGGCCGGCCGAGGTGTTCAGCGCCGTGAACGACGTCCTGAAGGAGAACATCTCCCGCCTGCAGGCGGCCCGGTACATGACCCTGAACGTCGTGCGCCTGCGCGACGAGGGGCTCACCGTGGCGGGCAAGCACCAGGACGTCCTCGTCTGGCGGCGCGCCACGGGCAAGGTCGAGACGGTGGCCAACGACGGCTGCTGGATCGGCGTCGTGGACGACACGCGGGGCCGGGTGGGCGACCAGGTCATCCCCATGGCCGAGGGCGACCTGGCGCTGTTCTACACGGACGGAGCCACCGAGGCGATGAACGCCACGGGCGAGATGTACGGCGAGGCGCGCCTGGTCGAGTCCCTGGCCCGCGTGGCGGAGAAGCCGCTCGAGGAAGCGCTCGAGGCGCTCTTCGTGGAGATCGCGGCGTTCCGCGCCGTCCAGGACGACGACGTCACCATGATGCTCGTGCGCAGGGCGCCGGACCGCGCCGCCACGAGACCGGGCGAGCCGGGACCCGCCGCCGATCCCCCGGGCTCGTCCGTCCCTCCCGCGGTGCCGCCGCGGTTCTCGGCGGCGTGACCACGCGAGCGAGGCGAGCGCGCCGGGAGCGCCTCGCGAGGCGCCAGGGGACCCGGCCACGGGGTGGGGCGACCTCCGGGCGCGCGCGCTCCACGCGCCCGCTGGAGCTCGGCTCGCGGGGCGGGGCGCCACGCCCCGTCGCGATCAGACTTGCGTGAACTGGACGCCGGGGCCGGAGCCGCCTTCGAAGGGCCTGAGCGCGCGGCGGAGCGCGTCGAAGCTCATGGCCTGCCAGCGCTGCTTGCCGTCGTAGATCACGGTGAGGGCGACGCCGCGCTCGTGGGCCACGCGGATGAACTGGACCAGCGCAGCGATGGTCGAGGAGTTGAAGTACTCGAGCTTCTCGAAGTGGAGCGCGAGCGCGAGCGAGCCCGACCGGGCGTCGGCGAGGATGCGGTCGAAGAGCGGCGCGAGGGTCTTGCCTGCCTCGCGACTCGCGCTTCGGCCGGACAGGAGGACGCGCAGCGTCCCGGCCGCGGAGCGGTCGAGCTGTGCGTTGAGGTCCTCGAGCTGAAACGTTTCCACGTTCCCTCCAAAGATGTCGACGCGGAGTCTAGCAGGGTCGGGCGAGGCGCGGCGGCCGCGCCGGGCGCTCCGCGCGGGGCCTTCCGTGCGTGCGTGGATTCCCTCCTCCGGTTACACTCCGCGCTTCCGGAGGAAACATGGGCAAGGTCCTCACCCTCTCGCTCGTCCTCGCGTCCCTCGGCCTCGCTCGCGCCGACGAGAAGGCGCCGCCGCAGTCCGCCGGGGCCGCCGCGTCGACCGCCCCCGCGCCCGCCGCGAAGAAGGGTGCCCCCGCGAAGAAGCCCTCGAAGAAGGGGGCCAAGGCGGCGAAGCCCGCGGAGGCCCAACCCTCCGGAGCCGAGGCGAAGCCCTGCGAGCCCGTGAAGCCGTGCCCCATCGACTAGACCGATGACCTCGCCCCCCCGATGACCTCGCGCCGCTCCCTCCTCGTCGCCGCGGCGGCGGCCGCCGCGGGCCTCGTCCTCGCCGTGCTCCTCGCCCGGGAGCACGCCCAGGCGCACGCCGGCGCCGTGGGCTTCTGTACCCTGAGCGACTTCGTGAATTGCGACAAGGTCGCAACGAGCCGCTACTCCGTGGTGCTCGGCCTGCCGCTCGCCGTCTGGGGAGCCCTCGCCTACGGCGTCGCCCTCGTGCTGGCGCTGGCAGGGCTCCGGCGCACCCGCCCGCACGAGGCGTGGCCCGCGGGGCTCCTCTTCCTCCTCGGCGCCGCCGCGACGGCCGCGGCCGTCGTCCTCGCGTACATCTCCGAGCTCCGCATCGGCGCGCTGTGCCTCCTGTGCGCCGCGTCCTGGCTCGCCTCGGCCGCGGTGTTCGCGGCGGCGTGGCGGGCGACGCGTCCGCTCGGGCCGCTCGGGGCGATGCGGGCCGATCTCGGCGTCCTCCGCGCGCATCCCGGGCGCACGGGCGCCCTCGTCCTCGCCGGGGTGGCCGGGGTCGCCCTCGTCGCCGCGGCGTACCCGCGCTACTGGGAGAAGAAGCCGGCCGCCCGGGCCCGGGCGGCCCATCCGCTTCCGCCGCCGATCTCCGGGCCGACCGTCGTCGTCGAGTTCAGCGACTACGAGTGTCCCTTCTGCGCCATCGCGCACGAGGACATGAAGGCGCTCCTCGCGGCGCGGCCCGACGTGAAGCTCGTGAAGAAGCACTTCCCGCTCGACTCCGCCTGCAACCGCGCGGTGACGCGCCGGTTCCACCAGAGCGCCTGCGCCTACGCCGCGGCGGCTGTGTGCGCGGAGGAGCAGGGGAAGCTCGGGCCCATGGACGACGCGCTCTTCCGGAACCAGAAGGAGAAGCGCCCCCTCGACGAGATCGTGCGCGAGGTGGGGCTCGACCTCGGCCGCTACGAGGAGTGCCGCCGCTCCCCGGCCACCCAGCGCCGCATCGATGCCGACGTCACGGCGGGCATGGCGGTGGGCGTGCGCGCCACGCCGACCTACGTGGTGAACGGCGTGCCCTTCACCGCCGGGAAGCTGACCGCGGCCGATCTTCCGCCGCCGCAGGCCTCGACCGCGCAGGGGAAGTAGGCTCGGTCCTTCCTCGCCGCGGTCCCCTCGCCCGCGCGCCCGCCCGTCACGCCTCGAGCGAGATGACCTCCTTGAAGGCGCGGGCGCTCCCCTCGATCACCTCGCGGGCGTCGTCGAGCGGCCGGCGCGTCGTGACGAGCTGGGGGAGGAGCGCCGGCCAGCGCCGCGCGAAGAGCGCGAGGTCCTGCACCGCGGCCCGGTAGGCGTCGACGGACGGGTTCGTCACCCCGAGCACCGCCTGGTTCTTGAGGACGATCCCGGGCATGGCGTTGCCGAGCTCGCGCGGGACCGGCCCCTTGCGCCCCGGGATGCCCGTGAACACGAAGACGCCGTTCGGCCCGAGGGCCGGCAGCGCCTCGAAGGCGAGGGGAGAGGCGCCCGAGGCCTCGAGCACGAGGTCGATGGGTCCGGCGCGGCTCGCGAGCTCCTCGAGCGTCTCCTCGCGCCGCGACGACCAGCCGATCCCGAAGGACTCGGCGAGCGCGGACTTCTTGCCGCGGGGCTCGCGCGAGTGGATGAAGGTCTCCCAGCCGCGCACCCGCAGGGCCAGGGCGGCCAGGGCGCCGACGGGGCCCGCGCCGATCACGACGGCGACGCGCTCGGGGGCGCGGCCGCCGCGGCCCTCGAGCTCCTCGGCCCACGGCAGCCGGCGCTGGTAGTCGTCCACCTGGCGGAGCGCGGCCTCGGCGACGCTGAGCGGCTGGGTGAGGACCGCCACGTCGCGAAGCTCGGCCGGGACCGGAACCATGTAGCGCTGCTCGTCCACGACGCGCTCGGCGAGGTAGCCGTGCACGGCGCGGATGCCGCGCTGGCCGAACTCGCCCGTCATGCAGAAGTCCGGCCGGCCCTGGCCGCAGGCGCGGCAGCGCATGTCCTTGCACGGCCGCCGCACGGTGGGGACGACGAGGTCGCCCTTCTTGAGCCGCGTGACCGAGGTGCCGACCTCCACCACCTCGCCGAGCGCCTCGTGGCCGACGACGAGGTAGCGCTCGCCCTCCGGCGGCGTCCCGTAGGCGCCCGCGGCGATCTCGCGGTCGGTGCCGCAGACGCCCACCTCGCGGACCCGAAGGGCGACCTGCGTGGGCGAGAGGATCTGCGGCTCGGGGTGATCGACGAGGCGGAGCTTCTGCTCGCTCGCGAAGACGGCGACGGCTTTCATGGACCGGCACCTTACTCCATCCCGGGGGCCGGAGGTGGCCGAGGCCGGGCCCGGCGGCGCCGCATTGCGGCGCTCACGTCGCGGATCGCACGAGCGCGCCCACCTTGTCGAGGAGCGCGCGCGGGTCCACGGGCTTCCGGAAGACGGCCGCGGTCGGTCCGGGCAAGCTCCGGTTCGAGCCCGTCACGACGATGACCGGCACGCCGCGGAGAGCGGGCTCGTCGGCCCGGCGCTCGAGGAACTCCCAGCCGTCCATGCCCTGGGTGACGAGGTCGAGGACGACGACGGCGGGTCGCGTCGCCGCGGCGAGCTCGAGGGCCTTGCGACCCTCGTCCGAGGCGATGACGCGGTGCCCCGCCCCGACGAGCAGCGCCCTCATCGCATCGCGCGTCGCGGGATCGTCCTCGATCAAGAGGACGGGGCGTGCCCCTCGAGTCGAAGCCTTCAAAGGCCCTCCGGGTGGTCCGGCGAAGCTCAAAAATACGATAGGGGCGACGAGCGCCCCCGGCGACGGCAGCGGGCCCCTCCGGCCGGGATCAGCGCCGGCGCTCCGCGGCGACGAGGTCGAGCCTGCGGGCCTCGGTGCGGCCGGCGGTGCGCGCCCGGCTCTCGGAGCAGAAATTCGCGAGCATGCGCCCGTCGACACTGACGCGCCACCGCCGTACGTCCACCTGCTCGATGGAGACGAGATGTGTACGAACCTCGAAGGTGGTCCGCTGGGGTTGCATCTATTCATTCTATCCCGCGCGCGGTCCGTCCGCCCCGAATATGACGGACCGCGCTTGCCGCGGGGAGCAGCGCGCTCGGCCGCTCGGCTCCGTCCACCTCCCACGGCGGATTCCGGATGGGCCGGACGTTCACGCCGAGATCGAGTCGCGCGCTGCGCGGGGGCCGGCGCGCCGGAGCCGTGGCGGGGCGGCCGCGTCCTCGCGTCCTCTCCCGCGTGTGCCGGTGGACACGCGCGCCGAAGATGCCCGCGGATCCGGGAGGATCGCGTCGAGGCACGGCCGTTGCTCCAAGGGCCCCGAGAACGGAGGACCCCATGGGCCCGATCCTCTCGATGCGAGCCATCCTCGCGGCCGTCGCCTCGGCCGCGGCGGGCAGCCCTGCGGCCCACGCGGGGAGGGCCGGCGTCGTGCTCGCGGCGGTGGTCCTCGGAGGCCTCGTCGCCGCCGCGTTCCTGCGGAGGCGCCGGAGCCGGCCGCCGCTCGAGCGGGTGCTCCGGGCGAGCGCGGTGAAGCGCGCCCCCGATCCGTGAGGGACCCATGCGCCCGAGGACCCTCGCCGCCTTCGCCGCCTTCGTCGCATCGGCGCTCCTCCTCGCGGGCTTCGCGTGGCGGGCGCACGCGCGGGCGCGGCGCGTCGTGCTCTCGGCGCCGGCAAACGCGTCGCTCCCCGAGCCTCCGCCGGCGGACCTGGCCGAAGGTCCGCCCTGCGCGCTCGGCGAGGTCGCGCGCCTCGGGCGGCGCGTCACGGCCCTCCTCCTCTCGTCCGACGGCGTGCTCCACGTGGGAACGAGCGACGGCGGGCTCGTGCGCCTCGATCCGGACGGCGGCGCGGACGCGGGCGCGGCGAGGCTCGCGGGCCGCGAGCGATCCGTGAACGCCCTCGCGGAGCACGAAGGCCTGGTCTGGGCGGGGACGCAGGGCGGCGCCGTGGCCTTCGACGGCGAGCGGCGCGTCCTCTCGGTCCTCCCGGGCGACGCCGTCACCGCGCTCGCCGGCGCGGGCAGCGCGCTCTACGCCGGGTCGGCCCGGGGCGTGTTCCGGATCTCGGTCGAGGAGGGCGCGGTGCCCGTGGAGGCCTCGGGCCCATCGGGCGAGCCGCTCCGGGTGACCGCGCTCGCGGCCGGCGGCGGGAGGCTCTGGATCGGCACCGCGTCCGGCGCGTACTCGCTCCCGCTCGCGGAGGTGGAGGCGCCGCTCCTCGCCCGCGCGGCGCGCCGGCACCCGCTCGCCCCCGCCGGCGCGCCCGGCGAGACGAGCTCGGTCACGGCGCTGGCCCCGCTCGCCGGAGGCATCCTGGCGAGGACGGACGACGGCGGCCTCGTCCGCGTGCGCGAGGACGGCGGGGCGTCGGCGGCGCGCTTCGCGGAGCCGGCC
>DATDDC010000380.1:0-8867 GCA_036523995.1 Anaeromyxobacter sp. | reverse complement strand
CAGCTCCTCGTCGGAGAGGCCGCGGTTGGACGGCGCCGTGTGGCCCTGCATCTGGTAGTGGTCGAGGTACTGATCCCAGTCGATCTCGTTGGCGCCCTCTTCGCCCTTCACCTCCTGGGCCTTCTCGGCCTCCTTGTGCTCGTGCTGCGCCTCGTGCTCGGCGACCTCCGCCGGGCTCTCGCCGCTCTGGACCGGCTCCTCCTCGGCCTCGTCGGCGCCCTCGAGGAGCGGGTTCTCCGTCATCTCGGTGCGGACGAGGTCCACGAGCTCCATGCGCGAGAGCTGCAGGAGCTTGATGGCCTGCTGCAGCTGGGGCGTCATCACCAGCTGCTGGGTCATCTTGAGGTGCTGTTTCAGCTCGAGAGCCATCGCGTCAATTCACCGCCTGTTCGTCCAGCCGGAACTTCTCTCCCAGGTAGACCGCCCGCGCCTTCTCCGACGCGGCGATCTCCGCGGGCGTCCCCGCCTCGAGGATGGCCCCGGCCGAGAGGATGTAGGCGCGGTTGCAGATGCCGAGCGCCTCGCGCACCGCGTGATCCGTCATGAGCACGCCGATGCCACGGTCGCGCAGCGAGCCGATGAGCCGCTGCAGCTCGCCCACCGCGATGGGATCGACGCCCGCGAAGGGCTCGTCGAAGAGGATGTAGCGCGGCGAGGAGAGGAGGCTCCTCGCCACCTCGGCGCGGCGCCGCTCGCCGCCGGAGAGCTGCTCGCCGAGGGAGCCGGCCACGGTCTCGAGCCGGAACTCGCGCAGGAGGTCCTGCGCGCGCGCCTCCCGCTCGCGCCGCGAGACCCCGAGGGCCTCGAGCACGCCGGTGAGGTTCTGGCGCACGGTGAGCTTGCGGAAGATCGACGCCTCCTGCGGGAGGTAGCCGACGCCGAGCCGGGCGCGCCCGTGCATGGGGAGCCGCGTCAGCTCCAGGTCCCCGAGGCGCACCCTGCCCTTCTCCGGCGCGACGAGGCCGACCACCATGTTGAAGGAGGTCGTCTTGCCCGCGCCGTTCGGCCCGAGGAGGCCCACCACCTCGCCCGGCGCCACGTGGAAGGAGACGCCGTCCACGACGCGGCGGCCGCGGTAGCTCTTCACGAGCCCCTCCGCGCGGAGGAGCACCGGCGCGCCGTTCCCCGTCACGGCTTCCTCCGCGAGCGACGCTCCTCGAGCTCCCTGCGGCGCCGCTCGACCTCCTCGCCCGGCAGCGTGATCCTGGCTCCCTCCGCCTTGGCCTCGTCGCTCCTCAGCTCGTAGACGAGGCGAGTCGCCTTGACCTCGGAGCCGCCGTCGCGGAGCACCGGGTTGCCCTCGCAGGTGACCCGGTCGAGCGCGGCCTCGAAGGTGGCGTGATCGCACGTCACGACGCGCGCGCCGCGGGTGAGGCGCACGTCGCCCGCGCACGCGGCGGTGACGATCTGTCCGGCGTCGTCCGTCTTCGCCACGAGCCGCTTGCACGTGAGCGTGGCGTCGTCGCGGGTCAGGACGACCGGCTTCGCGTCCTTCCCGGTGAAGGTCACCTCGCGCTTCTGGAACGCGTAGTGGACCTCGTCGGCGTCGACGCGCACCGGGGCCGGCCGCGCGGCCTCCGCCGCGGGCACGGCGGCGCCCGAGAGCGCCGCGAGGAGGGTGGCGAGGGCCAACGTCACCTTCGCGCCCCCGCCCCGGCCACGAGCCTGGCGCCGCCGCCGATCGCGATGGAGCCGTCCGCCGGCAGGAGGGTGAACCCGGTGCCGGCGAGCCGGTACGACGCCCCCTCGACGACGATGGGATCGTCGCCGAGGACGCGGCCACCATCGGGGCCCGGGACGTAGCGCGCGCGCTCCGTGCGCGCGACGTCGTCCCCCCGGGCCACGGTCACACCGCCGGACGCGGAGAACACCCGCGAGGCGAGGACCCCCTGCCCCGCGGGTGCGGTGATCCGCACCGGAGGTGCGCTCCTCGGGAGGATGGCCTCGAGGTCCGCGGCCGTGATCTCGGTCGAGTCGCGCCGGAGCGACGCGCGGGCCGCCCTGCCGAACGCGCGGAGCTCGCTCCCGCGATAGACGCGGAAGCGGACCCCGTCGAGCTTCAGCTCAGGCGACACTGCTTGGGCCCCCGTGGATTTGCTCGGCTGGCACGCTGCTTCGCCGCAGCAGACTGCGAGCGCCAGAGGAAGGGCCGCCCGCGTCCAAGACCGCTGAAACATAGCATTCTTTCCTTGGCCGATCGACGGGCACAGACCTTGCTTAATGCCCGGGTCCGCTACCTGCTCGAAAGCTCTGCGGTTTCCGGCACTGGCTTTGCTTGGGTCGCAGCGCTCGCCCGCTCCGGGCGGGTCTTCCAGCGCTCGTGCATCCAGACCCATTCCGCCGGGGTCTTCCGGATGGCCTCCTCGAGGACGGCCGTGCAGGCGCCGGTGATGCGCACCACCTCGGCCTCGCGGTCGCGCGGCTCCGCGTCGTGGGGGATCTCGAGGAAGTCGATCTCGTGGCCGCCGCCCGGCTTCGGCCCCCGGCGGCGGCACCACCCCGCCAGGACCGGCGCCTGGAAACGCAGGGCGAGGTCCGCCGCACCCCGCGGCGTGTGGGCGGGCTGCCCGAAGAACGGCACGAAGACGCCCTGCACGCTCGTGTCCTGGTCGATGAGGATGCCGAGCGGCCTCCCCTGCTTGAAGCAGCGGATCATCGCCCTCGCCGTCCCGGGGTCCTCGCGCCAGAGCGTCTCGAGGTTCCCCTCGGCCCGCACCTGGCCGAGGACCCCCATCACCTTCGGATCGTTGCCGGCCCGCGCGATGACGGCCGACGGGTGATCGGCCGCGATGCGCTGCGCGAGGAGCTCCCAGTTCCCGACGTGGCCCGTGACGAAGACGAGCCCCTTCCCGCGCGCCGCGAGGGCGCGGAACCGGTCCTCGGCGCCCGGCGCATACGAGACGTACTCCTTCAGCCGGCGCCGGTACGACCGGATCGTCGCCACCTCGGCCGCGAGCCAGGCGAGATGCCGCAGGGACGCCCGGGCGATCGCCTCCCGCTCCGCCTCCGCCTTCTCGGGGAAGGCGATGGCGAGCTGGGCGAGCATCTGCGCGCGCGTCTTGCGGGCGACGCGCCAGGCCCCCCACGCCACGAAGGACGCGAGGGCGAGGGCGAGGCGGAGGGGGACGAGCGCCAGGAGGCGCACCGCGGCGAGGACGAGGACCGAGCGCACGCTCCGCTTCACCTGCTTGTGCAGCGGGACCGTCATCGGGCGGCGAAGCTACCACCGTTCGACTGGCGAGCGCAGGGGCAGCCGGAGGAGGCTGGGCCGGAGCGATCGCGCGAGCCGAAGGCGAGTGTCCCCCCGCTCTAGAGCCCCGCCTTCGCCCGGAGCACGAGATCGCACAGCTCGCGCACCGCGCCGCGCCCGCCCGGCGAGCGCGCCACGAAGTCCACGATCTCCTTCACCTCGGGGCGGGCGTCGGCGGGGCAGGCGGAGAGCCCGACCTTGCGGAGGAGCGGGATGTCGTTCACGTCGTCGCCCATGTACGCGACCTCCTCGTCGGGGATGCCGAGGTGGGCGAGCCGGGCGTAGCCGGCCAGCTTGTCGCGCTCGCCGAAGACGAGGTGCTTCACGCGGAGCTCCTCGAGCCGCCGCTGCGAGGCCTTGCCGGGGCGGCCCGAGATGACGCCGAAGTCCGCGTGCTCCCGCAGGAGCACGATGCCGTGGCCGTCCTTCACGTCGAAGGCCTTGAGCGCCTCGCCCTCCGGGCCGTAGTAGAGCCGGCCGTCGGTGAGGACCCCGTCCACGTCGAGGAGGACGAGCCTGATCCGGGCCGCCCTCGCGACGAGCGCCTGCGGCGGGATGCGGGAGCGGGAGCGCGGCCCCGCCGGCGTCATCACGGCTGCCCCAGCGCTCGCCCGCTCCAGTTCATGGCTGACCCAGCGCCTTGCGGATGGCGAGGACGTCCCGGAGCACCGCGTCCGCCATGGCGAAGTCGAGCGAGTTCGGGCCGTCCGACTTCGCCACGGAGGGATCCTCGTGGATCTCCATGAAGAGCGCGTCGACGCCCACGGCCACGGCGGCGCGGGCGAGGGGCGCCACGAACTGCCGGTCGCCGCCCGTCGTGTCCCCGCCGCCGCCGGGGAGCTGCACCGAGTGCGTGGCGTCGAGGCACACCGGCACGCCCAGCTCGCGCATCTGCACGAGGGCGCGCATGTCCACGACGAGGTTGCCGTAGCCGAAGGTGGCGCCGCGCTCGATGAGGAGCACGTTCTCGTTGCCCGCCTCGCGGCACTTCGCCACGGCGTGGCGCATCTCCCTCGGCGCGAGGAACTGGCCCTTCTTCACCGAGACGCTCTTCCCGTGGCGGGCGCAGGCGAGGACGAGGTCCGTCTGGCGGCAGAGGAAGGCCGGCACCTGGAGGAGGTCCACCACCTTCCCGGCCGGCTCGGCCTGCCAGGCCTCGTGGACGTCGGTCGTGCAGGGGAGGCCCGTCTCGCGCTTCACGGCCTCGAAGGCGGCGAGCCCCTTCTCCAGGCCGGGCCCGCGGAAGCTCTTGCCCGAGGAGCGGTTCGCCTTGTCGAAGCTGGCCTTGAACACGGCGGGGAGGCCGTGCTTCTCGGCGAGCGCCTTCACCTTGCGCGCGTGGGCGAGCGCGTGGGCCTCGGACTCCATGACGCAGGGGCCGGCGATGAGGAGGAGCTTCTGGCCGTCCCCGACCCCGTGGCCGCCGATGAGACTTCGGATGGGCATCTCTCCTCGAACGGCCGGCCGAGACCGCTCGGCGCGGCCCGAAGGGCTAGCTCGTCTTGCCCACGGGCAGCTTCGTCACCGCGGCCCCGGGCTGCCGCCGCGCCTGGTCCCGGTGCTCGCGCGCGGCCTCGACGAGGCCGGCGAAGAGCGGATGGGGCGCGAAGGGCTTCGACTTGAACTCCGGGTGGAACTGGCAGCCCACGAAGTGCGGGTGGTTGTTGAGCTCGATCATCTCGACGAGGTTCAGCTCCAGGTTCACGCCGGAGAAGACCATCCCCGCCCCCTCGTACTGCCCGCGGTAGGCGTTGTTGAACTCGAAGCGGTGGCGGTGGCGCTCGTGGACGAGGTCCGCCCCGTAGAGCTCGCGCGCCTTCGTCCCCTCCTTGAGGGCGCAGGCGTAGCTCCCGAGCCGCATGGTGCCGCCCTTGTCGGCGATGCCCTTCTGCCCCTCCATGAGCGTCACCACCGCGTGCGGCGTGTGCTCGTCGAACTCGAGCGAGTTGGCGCGGTCGAGGCCCAGCACGGCGCGGCCGAACTCGATGACCGCCATCTGCAGGCCGAGGCAGATCCCGAAGAACGGGACCTTCTTCTCCCTCGCGTGGCGGACGGCGAGGATCTTCCCCTCCGTGCCGCGCACGCCGAAGCCGCCCGGCACGAGGATGCCGTCGACCCGCTCCAGGTCGGAGAGGTCGCCCTGCTCGAGCCGGGTCGAGTCGATGAAGACCTGGCGGACGCGGACGTCGCCCGCGATGCCGCCGTGCGTGAGCGCCTCGTTGAGGCTCTTGTAGCTCTCGTGCAGCTCGACGTACTTGCCCACGACGCCGATGGAGACCTCTCCGAACTTCGGATTTTTCACCTTGTCGACGATCTGCTCCCACTTCTCGAGGCGCGGCGCCCGGCTCCAGATGTTGAGGAGCTCGGCCAGCTTGTCGTCGAGGCCCTCGGCGTGGAGCGCCAGCGGCACCTCGTAGATGGAGGAGACGTCCTTGGCCGTGAACACCGCCGAGGCGTCGACGTTGCAGAAGAGGGCGATCTTGTCCTTCATCTCGCGGGAGATGTCCCGGTCGGAGCGGCAGAGCAGGATGTCCGGCTGGATGCCGATCTCGCGCAGCTCCTTCACGGAGTGCTGGGTGGGCTTCGTCTTGAGCTCGCCGGCCGCGGCGATCCAGGGGACGAGCGTGAGGTGGACGTAGAGCGCGTTCTCCTCGCCCACGTCGTACTTCATCTGCCGGATGGCCTCGAGGAAGGGCAGGGACTCGATGTCGCCCACCGTGCCGCCCACCTCGACGATGAGGATGTCCGCGCCGCCCGCCGCCTCGCGGATGCACGCCTTGATCTCGTCGGTGATGTGGGGGATGACCTGCACCGTCTTGCCGAGGTACTCGCCGCGCCGCTCGCGCTGGATGACCGTCTGGTAGATGCGGCCGGTGGTGTAGTTGTTCTTCCGGGTCATCTTGGCGCTCGTGAAGCGCTCGTAGTGCCCGAGGTCGAGGTCGGTCTCCGCGCCGTCGTCGGTGACGTAGACCTCGCCGTGCTGGAACGGGCTCATCGTGCCCGGGTCGACGTTGATGTAGGGGTCGAGCTTCAGATGCGAGACCTCGATCCCCCGGTTCTCGAGCAGCGCGCCGATGGAGGCCGCGGCGAGCCCCTTGCCGAGCGAGCTCACGACGCCCCCCGTCACGAACACGTACTTCGTCTTCTTGCCGCGCTTCACCATGGCCCCTCCTCAGCCGCGCTGTGCCGCGAGGATCGAGCGGGCGCGCTCGAGGTCCTCCGGCGTGTCGATCCCGAACCCGCGGTAGGTGGTATCGGCGACCCGGATCCTGTGCCCGTGCTCGAGGGCGCGGAGCTGCTCGAGCGACTCCTCCGCCTCGAGCCGCCCCGGCGCGAGCGCGGCGAACTCCTGCAGGAACGCGGCGGTGAAGGCGTAGATGCCCACGTGCGCGCGCGCGAGGAGGCTCCTCCCGCCGGCGCGCCGGTGCGGGATGGGCGCGCGCGAGAAGTAGAGGGCCCAGCCGGCCAGGTCCGTCACCACCTTCACCACCTGCGTCCGCTCCTCCTCGCCGGCATCGAGCGGGCGCGCGAGCGTGCCCATCTCCGCCCCTCCCGCCATCGCGGCGACGAGGGTTTCCACCGCCTCGGGCTCGATGAGCGGCTCGTCGCCCTGGAGGTTCACGACGATCTCCGGTCCCGGGCGCAGCTTACGCGCCGCCTCTGCCACCCGGTCCGTCCCCGTCGCCGCCGGGCCCGTCAAGAGGGCTGCGGCGCCCGCGCGCTCCGCCGCACGGGCGATGCGCTCGTCGTCCGTGGCGACCGCCACGACGTCCACGCCGCGGGCCTTCCGCGCCCGCTCCACCACGTGAGCGACGAGGGGTCTGCCAGCCAGATCGGCGAGGGCCTTGCCGGGAAACCGCTGGGCTCCCCAGCGGGCCGGAATGATGACGGCGACGCGTCCCAAACCGGGAGGCCAAGCTACGGGAACCGATCGATCCCGTCAACTCTAACGGGGGGACACTCGGCGCCCTCCGCCTTCGGCGAGGGCGCCTCGCGACCCCCCGATCCCCCCGCTCGCTCGAGATCCATATCCGCGGCGTAGCCGCGCTCATCGCTGGGGGCCCCCTGGGGGGCCGGGGCAGGCTCATCCGCCTGCCCCTGCGCTCGCACCATCACCCCCGCGGGCGGGGGCCCGCACCGCGAGGGTTTCCCCGCCCGCCCGGCGCACTCCCTAGCTTTGAGCGATGGGCTTCGTCCTCCACGTCGTCGGCGCCCGTCCGAACTTCATGAAGATCTCGCCGCTCATGGCGGCGCTCTCGCGGCGCGGCGCCGCCCAGCGCCTCGTCCACACCGGCCAGCACTTCGACGACCGGATGAGCGGCGTCTTCTTCGAGGAGCTCGGCCTGCCGCGGCCCGACGCGGACCTCGGCGTGGGCTCCGGCTCGCACGGGGAGCAGACCGCGCGCACCATGATCGCGCTCGAGCGCCTCATCGCGGGTGCCGACCCGAGGCCGTCGCTCGTCGTCGTCCCCGGAGACGTGAACTCGACCGTGGCGGCGGCGCTCGTCGCGGCGAAGCTCAAAGTGCCCGTGGCGCACCTCGAGGCGGGGCTCCGCAGCTACGACCGCACCATGCCGGAGGAGGTGAACCGCGTCGTCACGGACCACCTCTCACAGCTCCTCCTCACGCCCAGCCCCGACGCGGACGAGAACCTCCGGCGCGAGGGGCTCCTCGATCGCGCCGTGCTCGTGGGGAACCTCATGATCGACACGCTGCGCGCGCACCTGCCGCGCGCGCGAGCCCTCGGGGTGCCGCGCGCCATGGGGCTCGAGCCGGGGCGCTACGCCGTCGTGACGCTCCACCGGCCGTCCAACGTGGACGAGCCCGAGCCGCTCCTCCGCATCCTGAGCGCCCTGGGCCGCATCGCGCGCGAGCTGCCGGTCGTCTTTCCCGTCCATCCGCGCACCCGCGCCCGCCTCGCGGATCCCGCCCTCGCCGCCGCCGCCGCGTCGCTCCGCCTGGTGGACCCGCAGGGGTACCTCGAGTTCCTCTCGCTCACGAGCTCCGCGCGGCTCGTGCTCACCGACTCGGGCGGGCTCCAGGAGGAGTCCACCGCCCTCGGCGTGCCGTGCCTCACGCTCCGCGAGAACACGGAGCGCCCCATCACCGTCTCGCAGGGGACGAACGAGGTGGTGGGCACGGACCCGGAGCGGATCGTCCCGGCCGCGCTGCGGGCGCTCGGCGCGCCGCGGCCGCCCCGCTGCCCCGCCCTCTGGGACGGGAAGGCCGGCGAGCGCGCCGCCGACGCCGTGATGTCGTTCCTGGACGACGGGCTCGTGACTCGCGATCGGCTCGTCGCCGCGGATCGCGAGCCCGCGATCAGCGCGTGATCTTGACCCGCGTGCCCGAGCCCTCGGTGGGCGAGGCGTTGGGCCGGTCGCGCGCGGGGATCTCGTAGAGCCGCGGGCGGTGCTCCACGAGCGAGTTCGCCGGCACGTCCACCCAGACCGGCGCGGCGTCGAAGTAGCCGGTGGCGGCCACCTGCACCTTGTGCCGGCCCGGCTTGACCTCGCGGTTGAGCGGCGTCGTGCCCACCGGGACGTCGTCCACCGTGACGAGCGCTCCGGGCGGGGTCGTCACGATGCTGAGGACGCCCTTGGCGTCGCCCTGGCCTCCG
>DATDDC010000379.1:0-10146 GCA_036523995.1 Anaeromyxobacter sp. | reverse complement strand
CTCCTGCTCGGCGGCGACAAGGGCGACGACAAGCGAGTCTACAAGCGCGCGATCCCGAGGGCGGAGCAGCTGTGGGAGGCGCACCTCGCGGAACTGGAGAAGGACAGCGGGCGATGAAGACCAAGACGAAGAGCTGGAAGGCGATCGAGAAGAAGCTCTTCACGCGCGAGGAGGTCGCGGAGGCGGAACGCTTCGCCGAGCGCGAGATCCTCGAGATGAACCTTCGCGAGCTCCGGCAGGCCGCCGGGAAGACCCAGGAGCAGGTGGCCCGCGTGGCGAAGATGAAGCAGTCCGAGCTGTCGCGGGCGGAGCGGAGGGAGGACCACTTGCTTTCCACGCTGCGCCGCTATGTTGAGGGGCTTGGCGGTGAACTCGAGGTGGTGGCTCGAGTTGCTGGCAAGGTCGTGAGACTGCGCGGAGTGTAGACGCCACCTTCATCCCCGGGATGCCCCGAGATCCGAACTTGTATGATAACATGAGAGGTTAACCGGGAGCCCCGCGTCGCTCCCGCGGCGAAATCGCCGCCAGCCCGTCCAGCGAGGAAACTGCCGATGAAGGAGAAGATCGCCATCGTCGGCGCAGGGATGATCGGCCGCGCCTGGGCGGTGGTGTTCGCGCGCGCCGGTCACGAGGTCGTGATGTACGACGCCGACGCGAGCGCGCTCGCGCCGGGCCTCGAGCTCGTGGACGAGGTCCTCGCCGACCTCCACGCCCGTGGGCTCATCACCGAGGAGCCCCCCACCGTCCACCGGCGCATCCGGACGGCGGCGCAGCTCGCGGAGGCGGTGCACGACGCCGCGCACGTCCAGGAGAGCGTCGCCGAGAAGGTGGACGTGAAGCGCCAGGTGTTCCGGGCCGTCGACGCGCTCGCGCGCCCGGGGGCGACCATCGCGAGCTCGACGTCCGGCATCCCGGCGTCGAGCTTCACCGCCGACCTGCCCGGGCGGGCCCGCTGCCTCGTGGCCCACCCCATCAACCCGCCGTCGATCGTCCCGCTCGTCGAGCTCGTCCCCGCCCCGTGGACCGACCCGCAGGTCGTCGTCAGGACGCGCACGCTCCTCGTGGGCGCCGGCCAGGTGCCGATCGTGGTGAACCGCGAGCTCAAGGGCTTCGTCGTGAACCGCCTCCAGGGCGCGCTCCTCAGCGAGGCCTTCCGCCTCGTCGAGCAGGGCTTCGTCAGCACCGAGGACCTCGACAAGGCGGTGAAGGACGGGCTGGGGCTCCGCTGGTCGTTCATGGGGCCGTTCGAGACCATCGACCTGAACGCCCCGGGCGGCGTGCGCGACTACTGCGCCCGCTACGGCCCCCTCTACCTCGAGATCGCGAAGGAGTCGGTGGCGAAGCCCTGGGGCGACGCCCTCCTCGGACGGGTCGAGGCGGAGCGGCTCGCGGCGCTGCCCGCGAGCGAGCGCCCGGCGCGGCAGGCCTGGCGCGATCGCAGGCTGATGGACCTCGTCGCGCACAAGCGCGCCGCGGCGAAGGGTGAAGGGAAACGATGAAGGGCCGGGCGGGTTCGCCGGCATCCACGTACGACAGCGAAAGACTGGAGCCACGCATGAACGTGAAATGGACGGGGATCCTGGCGGCCGCGTTCGCCGTCGCGTCCGCGAGCCGTGCTTCCGGCGCCGACACCATCAAGATCGGCGTCACGGCGGAGCTGACCGGCCCGAACGCCGAGGCGGGCGCCTACGAGGTGAACGGCGCCAATCTCGCGCTCGACGAGATCAACAAGGCGGGCGGCGTCCTCGGAAAGAAGCTGGAGCTCAGGATCGAGGACACCCAGAGCAGCAACAACGGGGCCGTGAACGCGCTCTCCCGCCTCGGCTCGGAGGGAAACCTCGTCGCCATCGTCGGGTCGGTCCGGAGCACGCAGGTCCAGGCGATGAGCCCCACCCTCCAGAAGCTGGGCATCCCGATGATGATCGGCGGGACGGACTACGGCCTGACGCACGCCGGGAACCCATGGCTCTTCCGGTGCCGCCCGAACGACGGTTACTCCGCCAAGGTCATCGCCGAGTTCGGCGTGAAGACGCTCGGCAAGAAGAAGTGGGCGATCGTCCACTCGACCGACGCCTTCGGGAACGGCGGGAAGGACCGGCTCGCCGACGCGCTCAAGGCGCTCGGGGTCACCCCGGTCCTCGTGCAGGGGTTCACGAGCAACACGCAGGACTTCACCCCCGTGGTCCTCGCCATCAAGCAGGCGGGCGCGGACGTCATGGCCTCGTACATCGCGAACTCGCCCGACGTCGGCGTCCTCTCGAAGCAGCTGCGCCAGCTCGGCGTGACCGCGCCCTGGGTCGGCTCGCCGTCGATCGCGAGCTCCACCGCCCTGAAGCTGGGGGAGGAGGCCCTCCACGGGACCTACGCCATCGCCGACTTCTCGCCGGGCTCGAGCGCCGAGGCGCAGGCCTACGCGCAGAAGTACCGCGATCGCTACAAGGTCGAGGCGGACTTCTACTCCAGCTGGGCGTACGACGCGGTGCACCTCGTCGCGAAGGCCATCGAGGCGAAGAAGAGCACCAAGCCCGCCGACCTGAAGGCCGCGTTCCACTCCGTGAAGGGCCACAAGGGCGCCGAGGGCGCCTACCAGTTCGACGCCAACGGCGACGGGCTCCACGGCTACAACATCGTCAAGAACGAAAAGGGCAACATCGTCTTCGTGAAGACGATCTCCTTCGTCCCGGCGCAGTAGCGCGCGCTCCGGAGGAACCGAGGGACCGCGGCGTTGAGCCACCTGTCGTTCAGCCTTCAGGTCCTGTTCTCGGGACTGGCGGTGGGCGCGATCTACGCCCTCGTGTCCCTCGGGTTCGTCCTCATCATCCGGGCGACCAACGTCGTCAACTTCTCCCAGGGCGACTTCGCCATGCTCGGCGCCTACGCGCTGGTGACGTTCTTCACCATGCTCCGGCTGCCGTACGGCCTCGGCATCGTCCTGTCGCTCGCGGTGATGGCGGTCGTCGGCGTGCTCTTCAACTACGGCGTCTACTACCCGCTGCGCGAGCGGACGTACCTGCCGGTGATCATCAGCACGCTCGGCGCCGGGATCTTCATGGAGAACGTCGTGCTGGCGCTGTTCGGCCCGCAGCCGCAGCCGCTCGCCAAGGTGTTCTCCTCCCCCGGCATCGAGCTCGGCGGCGTGTTCCTCGACTCCCAGTACCTCGTGATCCTGGCGGTCACCGCGATCGCCGTCGCGTTCCAGTGGTTCTTCTTCGAGCACACGCTGCTCGGGAAGAAGCTGCAGGCCACCTCGCAGGACAAGGAGATGGCCCGCCTGGTGGGGATCCCGGTGGCCTGGATGATCGCGCTGACGTTCATCTACAGCGCGACGCTGGGCGGCCTGGCCGGGATCCTCATCGGCCCCATCCTGTTCGTCTCGCACGGCATGGGCGGCACCATCGCCCTGAAGGCGTTCTCCTCCACGGTGATCGGCGGCTTCGGCGACGTGAAGGGCGCGATCGTGGGCGGCCTACTCCTCGGCGTGGTGGAGGCCTTCGCCGGCGCCTACGTCTCGGTCCCCTACAAGGACGCGTTCGGCTTCCTGCTCCTGTTCCTGTTCCTCCTGGTCCGGCCGCAGGGGATCTTCGGCGAGCGGGTGGCGGAGAAGGCATGAACGCTCGGCCCGCGGGAGCGAACCTGTCCATCCTCGCCCGCCTCCGCTCGCGGGTGCCGCTCCCCCTGATGCCGCTCCTGGCGCTCGTGCTCGTCCTGCCGCTCGCGCCGTACCTGTTCGCGTTGAGCGGGTACGCCCTCAACATCCTCATGCAGGCGGCGACCTTCGCGGTCGCGGTGCTCGGGCTCGCGGTGGTGCTGGGCTACACCGGCCAGTTCAGCCTCGCCCAGGCGGCGTTCTTCGGGATCGGCGCCTACGCCGTCGGGCTCGGGACGGTGGTCTACGGGCTCGGCTTCTGGGTGGCGATGCCGCTCGGCGTCGCGATCGCGGGCGCCTTCGGGTTCGTGCTGGGGCTCACCACCCTGCGGCTGGGTGGCCACTACCTCGCGATGATCACCATCAGCTTCCAGGAGATCTTCGACCTCGTGATGTCGAACTGGATCGCGTTCACCCGCGGTCCGGACGGCATCGCCGGGATCCAGCGACCCTCGCTCCTCGGGCGCCCGCTCACCGACGACCGCGCCTACCTCCTCCTGTGCGCGGCGGTGCTCTACCTGGTGGTCGGCGCGCTCTGGTGGCTCCCGGACACGCGCCTCGGCCGCGCCATGAAGGCGGTGCGCGAGAACGAGCTCGCGGCGGAGGTGACCGGCGTCCCCACCCTGCGCGTGAAGGTGATCGCCTTCACCATCAGCGCCGCCCTTGCCGGGCTCGGCGGCGCCTTCTTCGCCGCCGGGTTCGCCTACATCAGCCCCGATAACTTCAACTTCGGCCGCTCCGTCGAGTTCCTCACCATGGTGCTGCTCGGCGGGTCGCAGTCGCCGTTCGGTGCCGGCGTCGGCACGGTGCTGCTCATCCTCCTCCCCGAGTGGCTGCGCTTTCTGAAGCAGATCTACCTCGCCGCGTACGGCATGGCGGTCGTGCTCATCATGGTCTTCATGCCGGAGGGGATCTGGGGGCTCCTCCGCGCCGCCTGGCAGAGCGTGGCGCGGCCGCCGCCTCCGCCGGCCGGGGACGTCCCCGCCCTGGCGCTCGACATCCCGCTCTCCGATCCCGCCCCCATCCTGCGTCTCGTGGGCTTGAAGAAGCACTTCGGCGGCCTCAGGGCGGTGGACGGGGTGGACCTCGAGGTGGCCCGCGGCACGGTGCACGCCCTCATCGGCCCGAACGGCTCGGGGAAGACGACGATCCTGAACGTGCTGAACGGGATCTACCGACCGACCGAGGGGCGGATCCTCCTCGAGCGCGAGGACGTGACGCGCGCGCGGCCGCACCAGCGGGCCGCCCGCGGGGTCGGGCGCACCTTCCAGAACATCCGCCTGTTCCCCGGGCTCTCCACGCTCGAGAACGTGATGATCGGGGGGCAGCGACTGAACAACCCCATCGCCCGCGGGGACGCCGCGCTCCGGGAGCGCGCCCTCTCCGCCCTCGAGTTCGTCGGCCTGAGCGACCGGGCGCAGGTCGTCGTCAAGAACCTGCCGTACGGGCACCGCAGGCTGGTCGAGATCGCCCGCGCCCTCGCCGGGCACCCGAGGCTGCTCCTCCTCGACGAGCCCGCCGCGGGGCTCAACCAGAGCGAGAAGCAGGCGCTCACCGAGCTGCTCCGGCGGCTCCGCGCCGCCCACGGGCTCACCATCTTCCTCATCGAGCACGACATGAGCGTCGTGGAGAACGTCTCGGATCGGATCACCGTCCTCAACTTCGGGAAGAAGATCGCGGAGGGCACGCCCGCCCAGGTGCTCCGTCACCCCGACGTCGTCGCCGCGTACCTCGGGGAGCCCGGCCATGCCGCTGCTTGAGCTCCGCGGGATCGAGAGCACCTACGGCGCCGTCCAGGCGCTGAAGGGCGTCTCGCTCCACGTGGACGAGGGCGAGATCGTCACGCTCCTCGGTGCCAACGGCGCCGGCAAGAGCACCACCCTGCGGACCATCTCCGGCCTCGTCCACCTCGCCCGCGGCGAGATCCTCTTCGCCGGGCAGCCGATCCACCGCAGGAAGGCGGAGGCGATCGTACGCCTCGGGATCGCGCACGTCCCCGAGGGGCGCCGCATCTTCCCGGGCCTCACGGTGACGGAGAACATGATGCTCGGGGCCTCCGGGCGCGCCGGCCTCTCCCGCGCCCGCATGATGCAGGAGGTGGAGCAGCTCTTCGCGATCTTCCCGGACCTGAAGCGGCTCTCGGGCGCCCTCGGCTGGAGCCTCTCCGGTGGCCAACAGCAGATGCTCGCGGTCGCGCGCGGCCTCATGGCCGCGCCCCGGCTCCTCCTCCTCGACGAGCCGTCCCTCGGCCTCGCGCCCATCGTCGTCCAGCAGCTCTTCGCGGTGATCCGTCAGATCCGCGAGCGCGGGACGACCATCCTGCTCGTCGAGCAGAACGCGCACATGGCCCTCTCCGTCGCCGGCCGCGGCTACGTGCTCGAGACCGGAGCGCTCACGGTCGAGGGGAGAGCGAGCGAGCTCCTCGATAACGAGGAGGTGCGGGCCGCGTACCTCGGCGGGCGGCGTCCGGCCGCGGGCGAGGCGACGCGGTGAAGGGTCGACCCGCAGGGTCGCGCGGACGCACCGTGGACGTCTTCGCCGTCCGCCACGGCGAGACGGCCTGGAACGTCGACGGCCGCGTCCAGGGGATCGCCGACAGCCCGCTCACCGACCGCGGCGTCGCGCAGGCGCGTGCCGTGGCCGGGCGGCTCGCCCGCGAGCCCCTCGATGCGCTCTACAGCAGCGACCTCGGCCGGGCGCGCGACACCGCGCTCTACGTCGCCGCGGAGGCGCGCCTCGAGGTGCGCCTGGACGCCGGGCTTCGCGAGCGCGCGTACGGCGTCCTCGAGGGGAAGACCTGGGAGGAGATCGCCTCCGATCATCCCGAGTCCGCCCGGCGGCTCCGCGAGGACCCGGACTGGGTCATCCCCGGCGGGGAGAGCCTCGCGCAGTTCCGCGACCGCGTGACGTCCACCCTGGAGCGGATCGTCGGGCAGGCCGGGGCGAGCGCCATCGCGGTCGTGACGCACGGGGGCGTCCTCGGGATCCTGTACCGCGTCGCGATGGACGTGCCGCTCGGCGCGCCGCGGACCTACACGGTCGTGAACGCGGGCGTGAACCACCTGCGCCACGCCGCGGGACGCTGGCAGCTCGTCCGCTGGGGCGACCAGGACCACCTCGGGGAGGCCGCCGCGGGGGACGACCGCGAGCCCTCCAACCGCAGCCCCGGGCGAGGCGCGCGATGAGGCCCTCCCGCGATCTCCGGATCGTGCGGCGGCGCGGGACGCTCGCCGACGAGGTCACCGGCGCGCTCGTGCGGCTCGTGCGCGCGGGCGAGGTCCGCGCCGGCGAGCGGCTGCCCTCGGAGAAGCAGATGTCGGAGCGGTTCGGCGTCAGCCGGACCGTGGTCCGCGAGGCGGTGTCGCGACTCAAGTCGGAGGGGCTGGTGGAGTCGCACCAGGGCAAGGGCGCGTTCGTGCGCGCCGCGAGCCCGGACGTGCCGTTCCGCATCGCCCGGCGGGGCGCGGACACGGTGCGATCGGTGCTGCAGATCGTCGAGCTCCGCACCGGGCTCGAGGCCGAGGCGGCGGCGCTCGCGGCGGCCCGCCGGACGGAGGCGGAGATGAAGGGGATCCGGCGGGCGCTCCGGTCGCTGGAAGGCTGCGCGGACGGAGGCAGCGAGGCGGGGGTCGAGGCCGACCAGGCGTTTCACCGTGCCATCGCGCGCGCCACCGGGAACCCGCACTACGTGGCGCTCTGGGACTTCATCGGCCGCTTCCTCACGAGCGCGATGCGCGTCACGCGCGCGTACGAGGCGCGCCACGCGGAGCTCGTGGAGCAGGTGAAGCGGGAGCACGAGGCCCTGGCCAAGGCCATCGCCGAGCGCGATCCCGAGGCGGCGCGCGCGGCGGCGCGGCGTCACCTCGAGATGGTGGCGGCCCGTATCACCGCCGCCGATCCGGGCTTCTGGGCGCGCGAAGGGAAGCACCGACGACCGCCCCGGCGATGAACGAGGGTGCGCCACGCCCGCCCGCCTCGCCGGGCGGTAGGCTCGTCGCGGTCCTCGCGATCGCGTCCGGGGTCGGCGTCGCCAACATCTATTACGTCCAGCCGCTCCTCCCCAAGATCGCGGCGGCGTTCGGCACGACGCCTGCCGCCGTCGGCTACGTGCCCATGCTGACGCAGCTCGGGTTCGCCGCCGGGCTGCTCCTCTTCATCCCGCTCGGGGACGTCGTCGACCGGAAGCGGCTCATCCTCGCGCTCGTGGCGGGCGCGGCGGCGGCGCTCCTCGCGGTGACCGCCGCGCAGGGCCTCGTCTGGCTCGCGGCCGCGAGCTTCGCGGTCGGCCTCACGTCGGTGGTGCCGCACGTCGCCGTGCCGCTCGCGGCGCACCTCGCGGCGCCGTCCGATCGCGGGCGGGTGATCGGCTTCGTCCTGAGCGGCATCCTCGTGGGGATCCTGCTGGCCCGCACCGTGGCCGGCTTCCTGGGCGAGGCGCTCGGGTGGCGCGCCGTGTTCGCGATCGCGGCGGCCGGCACGGTCTCGCTCGGCGCCGTCCTGGTGCGCGCCCTCCCGCACAGCCCACCCCCTGCGTCCATCCCCTACCGCGCGCTCATGGCCTCCGTCGTCTCCCTCGCGAGCGCCCACCGCGAGCTCCGCGAGGCGGCGCTCATCGCGGCGGCGGGATTCGCCGCGTTCAGCGCCATCTGGGCGACGCTCGCCTTCTTCCTCGCGGGCCCGCCCCACTTCCACGGCAGCGACGTCGCGGGGCTGTTCGGGCTCCTGGGGGCGCTGGGCGCGCTCGCCGCGCCGGTGGTGGGCCGCATCGCGGATCGCTACGGCGCTCGCGCCGGCGTGGGCCTCGCGTTCGCGATCGAGCTGGTCTCGTTCGGTGTCTTCGCGGCGACGGGATCCCGGATCTGGGGCCTCGCCCTCGGCGTGGCGCTGCTCGACGTCGGCTGGCAGTCCGGCCACGTCTCGAACCTCGCCCGGATCCACACGCTCGACCCCGAGGCCCGGAGCCGCCTCACCACCGTCTACATGGGTGCGCTCTTCTCGGGCGGCGCGCTCGGGACGTGGGTGGGCGCGCACGCGTGGGCCGCCGCGGGCTGGACCGGCGTCTCGGTCTCGGGGGCCGCGTTCTCCGCCATCGCGCTCCTCGCCTGGGCTCGCGGGTGGGCGCGGGAACGGGCGGCGCCGCCGGACGCCTGATCCCGGGCGGGTCAGGCCTTCGGCGCGAGCGCCACGGCCTGCCGGATCGCCTCCACCATGCTGCGCTCGTCCGCGCGGCCCGTCCCGGCGATGTCGAACGCCGTGCCGTGGTCGACCGACGTCCGGACGAACGGCAGCCCGACCGTTATGTTCACGCCCGCCTCGATCCCGAGCACCTTCACCGGACCGTGGCCCTGGTCGTGGTACATCGCGACCACGAGGTCGAATTCGCCTCGCCCCGCGCGGAAGAAGACGGTGTCGGCGGGGAGCGGCCCCTCCGCCGCGATGCCTCGCCCGCGCGCCGCCTCGACGCCGGGCGCGATCTTCGTCTCCTCCTCGCCGCGCCCGAAGAGGCCGTGCTCGCCGGCGTGCGGGTTCAACCCGCACACCGCGACGCGGGGCCGGGCGATCCCGGCGCGCACGAGCGCTTCGTGGCCCCGGACGATCGTCCGCTCGACGAGGCCGCCCTCGATCCTCTCGATCGCGTCGAGCAGGCCCATGTGCGTCGTGACGTGGATGACGCGCAGCTTCGGCGTCGCGAGCATCATCGAGACCTCGCGCGTGCCGGAGAGCGCCGCGAGGAGCTCGGTGTGACCCGGGTACCGGTGGCCGGCGGCGTGGAGCGCCTCCTTGTTCAGGGGCGCGGTGCAGATCGCCGCGATCGCGCCCTCCAGCGCGAGGCGGACCGCGCGTTCGACGCAGCGATACGCGGCCTCCCCGGCCGCGGCCGAGACGCGGCCCCAGGGCAGGTCGTCCGGGACGCGGCCGACGTCCACGCACTCCACGACGTGAGGGGGCTCGCCCGCCCGCGCCGGCGACTCCACGGCGCGGACGTCCAGGCCCGAGCGCACGAGGCGTCCCGCGAGCCGCAGCCGGGCCGCGTCGCCGATGACCACGGGGCGGCAGATGGCGTGCACCTCCGGGACCGCCAGCGCCTTCATGACGACCTCGGGCCCGACCCCGGCGGGGTCGCCCATGGTGATTCCGACGACGGGGCGGGCCATGGCGTCCTTTCCGTGGCGGCGGCGCGGGCGCCCCCGCAGCGCCTCGCGGCACTTCACGAGCGTGTCCGGCGACCCGAACGCTCCCGCCTTGGTGACGAAGCGCAGCGGCGCGGACGTGTCGGCGATCCCGACCGGCGCTCCCGGCTCGACCTCGTCCTCGAGGAGGAGCCCGCTCCCGCCGGCTGCGGCCAGGATGGCGCGGGCGGTTTCACCCCCGGTCGCGAGCACGCCGGCGCATCGCCCGAGGTACGGCGCGACGAGCTCGCCGACGGCGGCGGCAAGCGCCGGGCCGAGCTCCCTGGGGACCGCGCTCTCCGCGATCGTGAGGAGCACGTCGTCGCCGGC
>DATDDC010000378.1:0-2365 GCA_036523995.1 Anaeromyxobacter sp. | reverse complement strand
CTGCCGCTACGGGCAGGGGTTCTTCATGTCCCGTCCGATGGAGGCCCCGGCGCTCGAGGCGTGGGTGCTCTCGCAGTCGCGCAGCGTCGCCTGACGCAGCGCCTGCGTCAAAATGGCAACCGCCCGTAAGGGCTCGGGTTTCCGCCGGTCGCAACGTTGACCCTCCGGCGTACCCCGACCTATACTCCCGAGGAATCGTCGTTTTTTCACGTCGGCGGGTCCCCGCCGAGAGATCCCATCTTGAACGCACCTTCCCTGGACGAGCAGATCCGCTCCCACCGAGAGACCCTCGAAGCAGCGCCGGGCGACGTCCGGGCGTTCCAGGCCCTCGAGTCCCTCTACGAGAACTCCTCTCGATGGGAGGACCTCATCGCGCTCTACGAGGGCTGGGCCCGCGCCACCCAGCCCGGGGCGCCGCTCCTCGCCAAGGCCGCGGGCCTCGCCCACACGAAGCTCCGCAACGTGGCCCGCGCGGAGGAGCTGTATCGCCAGCTCCTCCAGGCCGACCCGACCCACGAGACGGCGCTCCACTCCGTGGTCCAGATCCTCGAGGAGCGCGAGGACTGGCCGGCGCTGGCGGCGGCGCTCGAGCGCGAGGCCCAGGCGGCCGCCGACCCGCGCGAGGCGGCGAGGCTCACCGTCCGGCTGGGGCGCGTGCACGAGGAGAAGCTGGGACGCCGCGATCGGGGCGCGCTGCTCTACGCGCGCGCGGTCCGGCTCGACCCCTCGAACGAGGAAGCGCGCACGCGCGGCCTCGCCTGCTTCACCGCGCTCCGCCGCTTCGGGCAGGCGAAGCGGATGCTCGACGCCGCGCGGGACGCCGGCGGCGATCGCAAGGCGCTCGCGCGGGAGTACGCCCGGCTCGGGGCGCTCCTCGTGGACGAGCCGCTCGAGCACGACCTCGCCATGGACGCCCTCATCGAGGCGGCCGCGCTCGACCGCGCCGCCCCGGGGGCCGCGCAGGCGCGCGACCGGCTCAAGGCCTTCCCGCGCACGTGGCGCGACGAGGCCAGCGCGCTGGAGGCCGCCGCGCAGCGGGCCCAGGATCGGCGCCAGGCGGCCGCCCTGCACCTGCGCGTGGCGCAGATCCACGCCGCCTACGATCCCGACGGGTGGCCGCGCGCCCTGGAGCGCGTGGAGCGCGCCTGGGCGCTCGCGCCGGGCGATCCCTTCGCCCTGGATCTGCTCGCCCGCATCTGGGCCGAGAAGGGCGACCACCGCGGCCACGTCGACGCGCTCGCCCGGCTCGCCTCCTCGACGCGCGATCGCGCCGCGCAGGTCGTGCTGCACCTCGACATGGCGAGGCTCGACCTCGTGCGCTTCGGGGACGCCGAGAGCGCCCTCGCCGCCCTGGAGCGCGCCCTCGAGCTCGATCCCGCCTGCGAGAGCGCCGCGCTGCAGGCGTTCGAGCACCACGTCGACGCCGGGCGCTTCGATCGCGCCCTGGCCGTGCTGGAGCGCCACCTCGCCGCCGCGCCGGAGAAGGCGGCGCACGCTCCCCTGCGCGTGCGCGCCGCCGCGCTCGCGAAGGACCGGCTCTCCGATCCGGTGCGCGCCCGGCGACACCTCGAGGCGGCGCTGCGCTCCGACCCCGGGAACGTCGACGCCACGGCCGCCCTGGCGCCGCTCCTCGCCGAGGCCGGCGAATGGGGGAAGCTGGCCGAGCTCCTCGAGCTGGCGCTCTCGTTCGCGCGCGATCCCCAGGAGCGGGTGAAGCTGCTCGAGCGCCTCGCCGAGGTCCAGCAGGAGCGGCTGGGCCGGCCCCGCGACGCGCTCCGCACCCTGGCGCGCGCGCTGGCGCTCGACCCGGCCCGCGTGCAGATCCGCAAGGCCATGGAGGGGGCGGCCGCGCGCGCGGACGCGTTCCTCGACCTCGCGCGCGCCTACCGCTCGGCGGCGGGCGGCGAGGCCGGCGACCTCAAGGCCAGGAAGACCCTGCTCCGCCGCGTGGCGGAGATCCTCGACCGCGATCTGGGCAAGCCCGAGGAGGCGGTCCGCGCCTGGCGGGAGCTCGCCGAGCTCGACCCCGAGGACAAGGGGGCCACCGCCGCGCTCGAGTCCTGCATGGCCCGCGCCGGCCAGCAGGAGGAGCTGGCCCGAGAGATCGAGCAGCGCCGCGCCCGCGCCAGCGGCGAGGAGCGGCGTACGCTCTCCGTGAAGCTGGCGCGGCTCCGGCACGACTCGGCGCGGTTCGAGGAGGCGGCGCAGGCGTGGCGCGACGCGCTCGAGGTCGCTCCCGCCGACGAGGAGTCCCTGTGGGGGCTCCACGCCGCGCTCGAGGCGACGCCGGGCCCGGTCGCCGCCGAGGACCGGACGAAGGTCCTCGCCGCGCTGGCGGAGCGCGCCCGCGGTCCGGCCGAGCGCG
>DATDDC010000377.1:0-5543 GCA_036523995.1 Anaeromyxobacter sp. | reverse complement strand
CCTCTCGGTTGACGCGCCCGATGATCTCGAAGATCTCCTCGACGAGGAGCGGCGAGAGCACGAGCGACGGCTCGTCGAGGAGCATGAGCTCGGGTCGCGCCACGATGGCGCGGCCGATGGCGAGCATCTGCTGCTCGCCTCCGGAGAGGAGGCCCCCGAGCCCCTTGCGCCGCTCGGCGAGCCGCGGGAAGTACGCGTAGACGCGCTCGACGTCCTGGGCGGCCCCGCCGCGCGCTCGGCGCGCGTACGAGGCGCAGAGGAGGTTCTCCTCCACCGTCAGGTCCTCGAAGACGTGCCGCCCCTCCCGCACCTGGAACACGCCGCGGCGGGCGATCTGGTGCGGAAGGAGGCCGCCGAGATCCTCCCCGCGGTGGAGCACCGCGCCCGCCGCGATCTCGCCATCCTCGAGCGGCAGGAGGCCCGAGATGGCCTTCAGCGCCGTGGTCTTCCCGGCGCCGTTCGCCCCGAGGAGCGCCACGATGCGCCCCTCGGGGACGGCGAGGGAGAGCCCCTTCAGCACCTGGATCGTGTGGTGGTACACGACCTCCAGGTTGTTCACGGCGAGGAGCGGCGCGGCGGGCGCGGCCATCGCGTGGTCACTTCAAGTAAATCCAGTCGGAGGCGGGCTCGAAGATGGCCTTCTGCACGTTCGCCTTGTAGACGCGCCCGACGGCGGCCTTGTTGCTCACGAAGGTCACCTTTCCCGTGAGGCCGCCCGTGTCCCAGTCCTTGATGGTGGCGAGCGCGTCCTTCAGGGTGTCGCCGGTCACCGGCTTCTTCGCGGCCACCACCCGCCGGATCGCCTCCACGTAGATCATCCCCGTGAACCAGCCCTGGATGTACGAGTTCGGGCGGTAGGTCACCTCCGGGTGAACCTTCTTGTTGTAGGCGCGCATGGCGGCGATCGCCGGCGCCTCGTCCCACCAGTAGGCGTACGGGTTCACGCCCATGTAGCCCTCCGCGTCCGGGCCGAGCTTGTCGATGATGGCCTTGTCCATCGACCAGAACGTGCTCATGAAGGTCGCGTCGACGCCGTGGTCGCGCGCGGCGCGGATCACCTCCGGGATGGGCGCGAGCACGTAGCCCTGGAAGATGACGTAGTCGGGCTGCGCCTTCTTGAGCGAGAGCACCTCGGTCGTCACGTCCACCGCGGCCACCTTCGTCACGATCTCGGCCACGACTTCGATGCCGAGCGCCTTGGCGCGCTCCTTCGCCCAGGGGATGGGATCCTTGCCGAACTCCGTGTCGCTGTAGAAGAAGGCGACCTTCGGCTTCCCCTTCTTCGGGTGCTTCGCGATGTAGTCGAGGAGGATGCCGAACTGGTCGGAGTAGGTCGGCCCGGACACGAACGAGTAGGGGTGGTTCTTCGGATCGGCCAGCTCCGACGAGAACGAGGTCGAGCCGTAGAGCACCTTGTACCGGGAGTTCAGCTCCGGGGCGATGGCCTTCCCCTGCCCGGTGGACTCGCCGTACATGATCACCGGAGAGTGCTGCGCCATCATCTTCTTGAAGGTCGCGACGGCCCTCTCGGTGTCGTAGCCCGTGTCCTCGTAGATGTAGACGAGCTTCTTCCCCTTCACGAGCCCCTGCTCGTTCGCGTAGGCGAGGTAGTCGCCCAGGCCGGCGTTGAGCTGCCCGCCGGCGAACGCGAACCGTCCGGTGATGGGCTGGCAGGCGCCGATGCGGATCTCCTCGTCGCCCGCGGCGCGGGCGGATGCCGCGCCGAGCGCGAGCAGGGCGGCGATGGCGAGCCTCCAGGTCCTCTTCGTCGTCTTCACTTGGCACCTCCTCCACTCTCGTTCACTTCGGGAACGGCCACAGCGCGAAGAAGCGGCGGATGCGGTTCGCGATCTCGGCGAGCCCGTGGGGCTCGAACACGAGGAACCCCACGATCATCGCGCCGAACAGGATGTCCTTCATGGGATGGAACCAGCTCATCGCCTCGGGGGAGATCTTCTGGGCGACCTGCGTGAGCGAGCGCAGCGCCTCGGGCACGAGCGTCACGAACACGGTGCCGTAGAGCGTCCCCTGGATGGTCCCCAGCCCGCCCACGATGATCATGGCGAGGTACTGGATGGAGAGCGTGAGGGGGAAGCTCTCCGGCGTCACCACCTTCGCGAAGTACACGAACAGCCCGCCCGCGATGCCGGCGTACCAGCTCGAGATCATGAACGCCAGGATCTTGGTGCGGAAGAGGTTCACGCCCATGAGCTCGGCGGAGAGGTCCCGGTCGCGCACCGCGACGAAGGCGCGGCCGATGCGGGTGCGGAACAGGTTCGCCGCCGCGTAGGCGTGGAGCGCCGCGACCGCCGTGACGAGGTAGTAGGTGCGGACGTCGGTGTCGAAGCGGAAGCCGAGGAGGCTCGCGGGCGCGACGTTGATGCCGCGGATCCCGCCCGTCACGCCGGTCCAGTTCGTGAAGATCCACTCGAAGATCACCTGCGCCGCGAGCGTGGCGATGGCGAGGTAGAGCCCCTTGATGCGCAGCGAGGGCACGCCCACCACCGCGCCCGCTGCGCAGGCCGCGAGCCCGCCGGCGGGGACCGCGATCCAGAAGGGGGCGCCGAAGCGCGTCTGGGCCACGGCGGCGGCGTAGGAGCCGATGCCCATGAACGCCGCGTGCCCCAGCGAGATCTGCCCGGTGTAGCCGGTGAGGATGTTGAGGCCGAGCGCCCCGATGGCGAGGACCCCCACGAGGTTCGCGAGGTAGACGAGGTACTCGCCGGCCACGAGCGGGAAGAGGGCGAGCGCGGCCAGGAGCGCCGCGAGCCCGGCGCGCGCCGTGGGGGTGCGGAAGAGCGCCTCGTCGGCGGCGTAGCTCTCCTTGAAGTCCCCGATGCGCATGGGGTCGCTAGAGCCTCTCGATCTCGCGGGTGCCGAAGAGGCCGTAGGGCCGGATCATGAGGATGAGGACGAGCGCGGCGAACGGGACGACGTCCTTCACCCCGCCGCCGGGGAGGAGCGGATCGAGATAGCCGCCGGCGAGGTTCTCGAGGACGCCCATCACCATGCCACCGACGAGCGCGCCGCCCACGCTGTCGAGGCCGCCCAGGATGACGACGGGGAAGATGCGGAGCCCCACCGCGCCGAGCTGCGGGCTGATACCGCCGATGGTGCCGATCACGATCCCGGCGAGCGCGGCGGTGACCGCCGCGAGCATCCAGGAGAAGGAGAACATGCGCCGGATGTCGATCCCCATCCCGAACGCCGTCGCCTGATCGTCGGCCGTCGCGCGCATGGCGGTGCCGGTGCGCGTGAAGCGGAAGAGGAGCCAGAGGAGCGCGATGGCGGCGAGCGCGAGGAGGAACGGATAGACCTGCCTCGAGGGAAGCAGCACGGGCCCGAGGTGGATGGGCCGGCGCGGGAAGATGGGCGGAAAGGACCGGTACTCGCCGCTCCACACGATCTGCGCGATGCCCCGGAACACGGAGGAGAGGCCGATCGTGACCATGATGACCGAGATCGTCCGCTGCCCCATGAGCGGCCGGAGCACCACGCGCTCCACGGCGGCGCCGACCAGGGCCGCGCCCAGCGCCGCAGCGGCGACGGCGGCGGCGAAGGGCGCCCCGGCGGACGTCATCGCCGTCCACGCGAAGAACGCCCCGAACATCATGAGCTCGCCGGTCGCGAAGTTGATGACGCGCGTCGCCTTGTAGACCACGACGAATCCGATGGCGATGAGAGCGTAGATGCCTCCCGTCACGACGCCGCTCAGGACGAGCTGGAGGAGGAGCTCCATGCGTTCTCAGTGGCTCTTGCCGAGGTACGCCCGGATCACGTCGGGGTTCGACTGCACCTCCGCCGGCGCCCCCTCCGCGATCTTCTCGCCGAAGGAGAGGACGACGACCTGATCGCAGAGGTCCATCACCACGCCCATGTCGTGCTCGATGAGCACGATCGTGACGCCGCGCTGCTCCTTCACGTCGAGGATGAAGCGGGCCATGTCCTCCGTCTCCTCCTCGGTCATCCCGGCGATGGGCTCGTCGAGGAGGAGGAGCCGGGGGCGCATGGCGAGCGCTCGTCCCAGCTCGACGCGCTTGCGGAGGCCGTAGGCGAGGCTCCCCACCGTGCGGCGGCGGAGGTGCTCGATCTCGAGGAAGTCGAGCACCTCGCGCTCGACGGCCTCGCGCAGCTCGCGCTCCTCGCGGCGCGCCGCCGGGGAGTACGCGAGGGCCTGGAGGACGTTCGTGCGCAGGTGGGCGTGCGCGCCGAGCTTCACGTTGTCGAGGACGGTCATGCCCTCGAAGAGCGCGAGGTTCTGGAAGGTCCGGGCGAGGCCCAGGCGGGGCCGGCGGTCCGCGGATACGCGCGTCACGTCCTCGCCGTGGAGGCGGATGCGCCCCTTCTGCGGCCGATAGAAGCCGACCACGCAGTTGAGGAGGCTCGTCTTCCCCGCGCCGTTCGGCCCGATGATCCCGGTGATGGAGTGCGGGCGCACCGTGAAGGACACGTCCGCGAGCGCCTGGACCCCTCCGAAGGAGAGGAAGAGGCCCTCCACCGAGAGCGCGTCCTCTTCATCGGGTCCCGCGCGCTGCGCCGGCCGCATCGTGACTCCGATTTCTGCGACGGGGTGTCGAGGGATTCTGCCGGGGCCCGCCCGGGGGCGTCAACCGGCCCCGGCCGGGGTCGTTGTCTATGCGTGAATGACCACGCCGCCCCAGCGCGGCGGGCGCGGACCGTCCCCCCGCGCTAGGAAGGCGTCGTTTCCGGCCGTGCCGGCCGGAGTGGAGGACGTCGTGGCCATCGCGTGGAGGAAGGACGTGGACGCCGCCCTGGCGGAGGCGCGCAAGGCGGACCGGCACCTGCTCGTGGACTTCAACGCCGCCCCGCTCTGAGGGGCCTGCGCTCGGCTGGATGCCGAGGTCTACCCGGATGCGCGCGTGGAGTCGTTCGTCACGCAGCGGTTCGTTCCGGTGAAGGTGCACGTGAAGGAGCAACCGAAGACGTTCGAGCGCTTCGGCGTGCAGTGGACGCCCGTGCTCCTGGTGCTCGATCCCGCCGGCGTGGAGAGGCACCGCTGGGAGGGCTACCTCCCGGCCGACGATTTCGTCGGCCAGCTCGAGCTCGGGCTCGCCAAGTCCGCCTTCGCCGCGCAGAAGTGGGCCGAGGCGGAGCGGCTCTTCCGCGAGGTCGCGGAGAAGCACCCGAAGGCCGAGTACGCCCCCGAGGCCGTCTACTGGGCGGGCGTGGCGCGCTACAAGGGCGGCGACAAGGAAGCGCTCGGGGCCACCGGGCGCGCCCTCCGCGACAGGTATCCTCAGTCGAGCTGGGCGACGAAGGGTTCCGTCTGGGTCGGCTGACGCCGGCCCTGCGGGGCGGGGCATGTCGCGGACAGGACCACGCCGCCGGCGCCGCCGGCGAAGGCGCGCGCGCCGTCGTCGGCGACGTGCACGGCCGAGATCGCTCCCCGGGCGATGCGCGTCACCGACAGTCCGTCGCCCCGCGGCCGCGCGAGGAGGAGCCCGCCCTCGGTTCCCAGGAGGACGCCGGCGCCCGCGCCGGGGTCGAGCGCGGCGGCCGCACCCGGGCCCACCGCGTTCGCG
>DATDDC010000376.1:0-5993 GCA_036523995.1 Anaeromyxobacter sp. | reverse complement strand
TGGGCGCCCTCGGCGGATGGCAGCTCGGCGTCGCCGCGAAGGCGCCGCCCGAGCGCCGCGCCGCGGCCACGCGCCTCGTCGCGCACCTCACCTCGCCGGAGGCGAACCTCGTGCTCGCGGCCGCCTACGGGCGGAACCCGGCCCGGCGCGCGGCCTATGCGGACCCGCGCCTCGCAGAGCGGAACCCCTTCATCAACGGCCTGCTCCCCGCGCTCGAGCGCGCCCGCCCTCGCCCCGTGACGCCGTACTACATGCTCCTCGCGGACGCGCTCCAGGGGGAGCTCTCCGCGGCCGTCTCGGGGCTGCGCTCCCCCGCCGAGGCGCTGTCGCGCGCGCAGGCCCAGGCGGACGCGATCGCCGGGGAGCGGCCATGACCGGGGAGTCGGAGCGGCGCCAGGGGCTCCTCCTCGCCGCGCCCGCCACCGCGGCGCTCGCGCTCGTCGCGGTGGGCCCGGTCCTCGCCACCGCCTGGCTCTCGCTCCGGCGCAAGATCCTCGTCTTCGGCGAGGACCGCTTCATCGGGCTCGCGAACTACCGCGCCCTCGCGGGCGACGCCCGCTTCTGGAACGCCCTCTGGAACACCGCCTACTTCACCGCCGTCGCGGTCGCGCTCGAGCTCCTCCTCGCCCTCCCGCTCGCGCTCGCCCTCCACCGCGCCGGCCGCGGGCGGAGCGCGCTCCGCGCCTCCGTGCTCCTGCCCTGGATGCTCCCCACGGTCGTGGCGGCGAAGCTCTGGGCGCTCCTCCTCCAGCCCGACTTCGGCGTCCTCGCCCGCCTCGCGCCGGGGGCGCCCGCGGCGATCCTGGCGAGCCCCGCGCTCGCCCTCCACGCCGCCATCCTCGTGGACGTGTGGAAGACGACGCCCTTCGTGGCCCTCGTCCTCCTCGCCGGGCTGCAGGCCATCCCGGAGGACCTCGCCCGCGCCGCGCGGGTCGACGGCGCGTCGGCGCTGCGGATCTTCCGCTCCATCACGCTTCCCCTCCTCCGGCCGGCCATCGTCCTCGCCCTCCTCTTCCGGAGCCTCGACGCCTTCCGGGTCTTCGACGCGGTGTTCGTCCTCACCGAGGGTGGACCCGGGCACACCACCGAGCCCCTCTCGCTCTACGCCTACAAGACGCTCCTCCGCGCCGGGAGCTTCGGCCTCGGCTCGGCCATCTCGCTCGTGACGTTCCTGTGCGTGCTCGCGCTCGGGCTCGCCTGGCTGCGGGCGCTCGCGGTCCGGCACGGACGGGAGGCGCTCCGGTGAAGGGCGCGCCTCGCTGGGCCGTCGCGGCCCCGTACCTCGCCTTCTTCCTCCTGCCCTTCGCGTGGCTCGTGCTCACCTCGCTCTGGCCGGACGCGGAGCTGGCGCGGCCCCTGCCGTCGCACCTCACCCTCGAGAACTACGAGGCGGCGCTCTCGGGCGGCGGGCTGGCGCGCGCGCTCCTGAACTCCCTCGTCGTGGGCGGGGCGACCACCCTCCTGTCGCTCGGCCTCGCCGCGCCCGCCGCCTTCGCCATCGCACGGCTCGAGTTTCCCGGGCGCCGCCTCCTCCTCGCCGGCGCGCTCGCCATCTCCATGTTCCCGCCCATCGCCACGGCGAGCCCGCTCTACGTCCTCCTCCGCGCCGTCCGCCTCCTCGACACGCTGCCGGGGCTCGTCCTGCCGTACGCGAGCTTCTCCCTGCCGCTCGCCCTCTGGCTCCTCACGAGCACGTTCCGCGAGCTCCCGGCCGAGCTCTACCGCGCCGCGCGGGTCGACGGCGCGACGCCGTGGCTCGCCTTCCGGCGCGTGCTCCTGCCGCTCGCGGCCCCGGGCGTGGGGACTTCCGCGCTGCTCGTGTTCGTGTTCGCCTGGAACGAGCTCCTCTACGCGATCACGTTCGTCACCACGCCCGCGCGGCGCACCGTCCCCGTCGCGCTCGCGCTCTTCGCCGGAGAGTTCCGGGACCCGTGGGTGGTCCTCGCCGCGGCCGCGGCGGTGGCGACGGTCCCGGTCGTCGCCATCGCCGTCGTCTTCCAGCGCCGCGTCATCGCCGGCCTCACCGCCGGCGCGGTGAAGGGGTGAGCGCCGTGGCCCGCCTCGAGCTCGAGTCCGTGTCGAAGGCCTTCGGCGGCGTGGGCGCGCTCCAGGGCATCACCCTGTCCGTCGAGGACGGCGAGCTCCTCGTGGTGGTCGGCCCGTCCGGCTGCGGGAAGTCGACGCTCCTCTCCGTCATCGCGGGGCTGGATGCGCCCACGGCGGGGAAGGTCCGCATCGACGGCCGCGAGGTGAACGACCTCTCGCCGCGCGAGCGCGACGTGGCGATGGTGTTCCAGAGCTACGCGCTCTACCCGCACATGACCGTCCGGCAGAACCTGGCCTTTCCGCTCGAGGCCTCGCGGCGGCCGCGAAGCGAGGTGGAGGCGCGCGTGCGCGAGGTCTCGGAGCTGCTCGGCCTCGACGGGCTCCTCGGCCGGCGGCCGGCGGAGCTGTCCGGCGGCCAGCGCCAGCGCGTCGCGCTCGGGCGCGCCCTGGTGCGGCGCCCGCGCGTGTTCCTCCTCGACGAGCCGCTCTCGAACCTCGACGCCGCGCTGCGCGTGTCGGTGCGCGCGGAGCTGAAGAAGCTGCACGAGCGCCTCGGGGCCACCTTCATCTACGTGACCCACGACCAGGCCGAGGCGATGACGCTCGCCGACCGCGTCGCGGTGCTCCGCGACGGGGCGCTCGAGCAGCTCGGGACGCCGCGGGAGATCTACGCGGCGCCCGCGACGTCGTTCGTGGCGCGGTTCGTGGGGACGCCGCCGGTGAACCTGGTCCCGCCTCGGGCGCTCGGGATCGAGGCGGACGGAGTGGACGTCGCGCTCCGGCCGGAGGACCTCGCCGTCGAGCCTCCCGGCGGCGGCGGGCTGGAAGCGCGGGTGTGGCTCGTCGAGCCCATGGGGCCGGAGACCTGGGTGACCGTCGAGCGCGACGGCGTACGGCTCGTCGCGCGCTGCGCGCCGTCGTTCGAGGCGCCGCCGGGGGCGGCGGTGCGGCTCTCGTTCGATCGGGCGCGGCTGCACTGGTTCGACGCGCGGACGGGGAGGCGGGTGGCGGCGCGGTGAGGAGGGCGGGCGACACCGACCCCGACCGCGACCGCAACCTCGACTTCGACCGCGACCCCGACCCCGACCCCGACCGCGAATTGGACCCCGACCGCGAGCGCCATGGTTCAGCGCGCCTTCCAGGCCGCGAGGACCTCGCGCTCCCGGGCCTCGGAGAGCCCGGCGCGCGGCTTCGCGCGGCGCTCCGGCGGCTGCGCCTTCCACCACGCGAGCGTGTCCTTCGCGGTCTCGCCGACGGGCCGGAAGCGGAGGCCTCCCGCGACCGCGCGCGCGTTCGAGAGGGACGCGAAGCCGCTCTTCCCCGCCGGGATCCAGGCCGGCAGGTCGCTCCAGGGCGACACGTGACGCTCCGCGAGGAAGGACGCCGGCACCCAGACGAGCGACGCCTTCGAGCGGATGGCGTCGCGCGATCGCTCGAGCATCTCGCGCATCGGGAGCCGCCCGGCCGGCCCCGTCGCGTTGAACGTGCCCCTCGCGCCGCGCTCCGCGAGGGCGATCATCCAGGCAGCGAGATCGCGCACGTCGATGACCTGCACCGGGTCGGAGCCGTCGCCGGGCGAGAGCACGTCCCCGCCGCGGTCGAGCCGCACCGGCCAGTAGGTGAAGCGGTCCGTCGGGTCCTCGGGCCCGACGATGAGCCCCGGGCGCACGATCGCCACGCGCCCGGGCATGGCCGCCTCGGCCGCCCGCTCGCAGGCGGCCTTGAGCGCGCCGTAGCTCTTGCGGACATCCTCGGTCGTCGGATCCTCCAGCTCCTGAACGGCAGTCGACTCGTCCGCGCCCGCCTTCACGTCCTCGGGATACACGGAGATCGAGGACACGAAGAGGTACCGGCCGACCTTCGGCGCGAGCAGCTCGGCCGACATCTTCACGATGCGCGGCACGTAGCCGGAGGTGTCGACGACCGCGTCCCAGCTCCTGCCGCGGAGCGCGTCGAGCTTGCCGTCGCGATCGCCGCGGAGCTTCTCCACGTCCGGGAACAGCTCCGGCCGCGTCTTCCCGCGGTTGAAGAGCGTCACGGCATGGCCGCGCGAGCGGGCCGCCTCGACGAGCGCCGGGCCGAGGAAGGCCGTGCCGCCGAGGATGAGGATGCGCTGCTTCTTCGGCTGCGGCTCGGCCGCGCCGGAGCCGCCGGCGGCGGCCGCGGCGAGCGCGCCGAGGGAGGACTGGAGGAAGGAGCGGCGGGTCATGGGCATCGGGTGGTCCCGTGGTCGTCCTGACCCGCTCCTTCCTAGTCAGTGCCTGCGGACCGCGCTGCTCTCGCCGAGAGCTACGCCTGGGAAGCAAGCCCCTTCAGGGAGATTCACTGTAAGTTCTGTCCATCTGGAACCTTCTTGCAGGCATTGCGTCCTGAGACTCTTGCTCACCGTCACATCGCGGCTCGAGCCTCGTCACGGCACTCATCGCGGCGACGACCGCTGGCCCAAGCAGCGAGGAGCGACGATGCGAGCCTACCCGAAGCTGTTCGTGGCAGCTCTGCTGGTGGGCGTGATCGGAACCTCGGCGCAGAGGGGATCGATCCGTCTCACGTTGCTTCCACCCGCACTTGCAGTCACCTCGCCCTGCGGCCCCAAACCGCCCCCTTATCCGGACCAGTGCATCGTCGACTGGCGGTGTAACACGATGGACCTCGCCTGGGAGGAGGTCTGGGCAGCCCCGGGCGCAGCCTGTAACGACGGTAATCCCTGCACAGCCCCGGATACCTGCTCCGCTGGCGGCGCTTGCCAGGGAACACCGATCATCTGCACTCCCCGGGGCCCGTGCGAGACCGCAGCCTGCGTCTCGGGAGTGTGTGCCTACACGCCTCTCTCCGTACGCCCTTGTCCAGCCTCCACGAACGCCTGCGAGGCCGTGTGTGACGGATCGTCCCCGTACTGCCAGCCCAACTAGCCAATATCGCGAGGCCGACATGAATCCAAAGCATGTCATCGCCGCGTTTGCGCTTCTCCTGGCCCTCACGCCTGCAGCGTCAGCCGACGAGACGGCTCCTTTCCTCAACAGCAAGCTCGAGCTCCGGTATCGTGTCTCGTTGCAGGTGCCGTTCGCACGGGGCCACTACCAGCCAAGGGTCACGTTCGCGCTCGTGGGTCAGTCGGGCGCGTTCTTCACATCGCCGAGAATCGTGACGATCCCGGGAGAGGGCTACGTCTTCGTAGACCAGTCGGGCGAAGGCCTGGAGCTCGCGCGCGACCTGCTCGTAAGCGTAAGTCGTGGTGGCACTGGCCACTGGGCGGTCCTCGTCGAGAATTCGTACCTCGATCTAGTACAAGTCACCGCGCAGGCCGCGGTGGTTGCCTGGGACGGGTGGGATTCGAAGGGTACCCACTACCGATTCGAGGACCTCACTGGAACGGGCCAGGAGTATCTCCTTCGCAGGGTCACCGACGTGAGCGACAACCGAACGGAATACCAATACGCCCTGGTCGCCGGCACTGCCGGCACTGTGGCCAAGCTCGACTCGATCTCGTACAACTTCTATGATCCTGCGAACCCAGATGCGACCGGGCCGGTGCCGACCAATTCGACCTCGCTCGCGTCGTGGATCAAGTTCTACTACGACGCATTCGGTCGGATTTTCGGGGTCGACGGATGGAGCATGAGCGCGTCGGGCTCGTGGATGATTCACGGCTATAGAATAGCCTGGTCGAGCAGCTCGTCCAGCCCCACGGATCCTGTGTCGTTCACCGAGCTCACGCAGGGCTCGGCGCGCAGCCTTCAGACGACATTCGAATATACGGGCGGGCTGATCAGTGCGGTCCAGACTCCGCGCGGCGCCCGGTACGCATTTTCTCGTGACCCCTCGAACACCTCTCGGATCTCTTCCATCACCGTGAGCGGTCCGGGATTGCAGACGGCGACGACGACGTATTGGTATGACCCTCCATGGCGGACCTTTAGCCAGGACAGCGTGACGAGGATCGTGAAGAC
>DATDDC010000375.1:0-2084 GCA_036523995.1 Anaeromyxobacter sp. | reverse complement strand
CGCACCGCCGCGCTCGGGTCCGCGAGCTTCCCGGCCCAGCACGCCACCGCGCCCGAGCAGGCCTTCGCGGCGTCGAGCCGGGCCACCATGCCGGCGAACGCCGCGGCGACCTCCGCCGGACATTTGTCGGGGCAGTCCTTCGCCTTGGCAGCGGCCACGATGGGCCGCTCCGCCTCGCCGCCGAGCCGCGAGAGCGCGGCGAGCGGTCCCTGCCGGAGCGACCACTCGCCGCCCTGGGCCGCGGCGGCCCGGAGCGCCGGGAGCGCGGCCCCGTCCCCGATGCGGGCGAGCGCGTCGCAGTACCGGTCGCGGACGTCCGGATCGCGCTCCTTCGCGACGAGGTCGGCGAGCGGCCGCACCGCCTCCCTGGCTCGCATCCTCCCCAGCGACTCGGCCGCGAACACGTGCACGAACGTGGCGATGCGCGGATCCGCGTCCTGGTAGCCGAGCTTCTTCACGAGCGCCGGGACCGCCTCCGGGCCGCCCACGTCGCCGAGGAGCTGCGCCGACTTCGCGTACAGCGCCCCCGGGAGGACGCCGTGCTCCCTGGCCCACGCGCCCAGCGTGGCGCGGCCGTCGCCGAGCGCGACGTCCCGCCCCTCGAGCACGTCCAGCAGCGGCGCCGCCATGGGGCGCCCGATCTGGACCGCGGCGAAGGCGGCCTCCGGGAAGAACGACACGCCGGGGCGCTCCTCGAAGAGCATGCGCAGCACCGCGCTGCTCGCCTTCTTGTCGCCGATGCGGCCGAGGGCGAGGAGCGCCTTGCGCGCCGTGAAGGGCTCGACGCGGTCGCCGGTCGCGACCTTCACGAGCGTGTCCACGGCCGCGGGATCGCCGATGCGCCCGAGCGCGTCCACGGCCGCGACCTGGGTGTAGCCGTCCGCCGAGCCGTCGAGGAGCTTCGTGAGGACGGGCACCGCCTCCCGCGCGCGCAGCGCCCCGAGCGCGTCGGCGTAGTGCCGGTTCGCGTCCATGGCGTCGCGCTCCTTCGCTTCCGGCCGGACCGCGTCGACGAGCGGCTTCACCGCCGCGGGATCGCCGATCTCGCCCAGCGCCACGGCCGCCTCGGCCTTGGCCTTCGGGTGCGCGTCGGCGTCCTTCAGGATCTCGACGAGGTACGGCACCGCGGCCTTCCGGTCGCCGGGGGCCTTTCGGACCTCGGACAGGGCGGCGAGCTTCTCGTCGAGCCGGCTCCGGCTCGCGGCGCGCTTCGCCCAGCCCTCGGCGTCCTTCGGGTTGCCGCACGCCGCGAGGGCGAGGCAGGCGGCTGCGAGCAGGGTGAGGCGGGACATGGCTGCTCCTCTCGTGGGCGGGATCACCGGCCGGCGCGCCTGGTCGGCTTGGGCACGGCCATCGGGGTGAGCTCGAGGTCGTCCTGCGCCAGCGCGGCCCGGCGCTCTCGCGCGGCGGTGGCGAGCGCGTCGATGGCGGGCCCGAGGTCCGGGCTGCGCGCGGCGGAGGCGCGCATGGCCTGGACGGCGTCCTCGAGCAGCGCCGCGTGCCGCGCCTCGCGGAGCTTCATGGCGTCCACGGCGTCGATGAACATCCGGAAGAACGTCTTCAGCTCGTCGCTCCGCCGGAGCGTGCGCATGCGCGGGAAGCGGCCCTGGGCGAGCACCCGCAGGTAGTGGCCCATGACGAACACGGGCCCGGCCACCCGGTGCGTGATGACGACGCCGAGGAGGCCCAGCGCGGCAGCCAGGAGGACGGCGATGGCGCCGAACGCGGCGAGGAGCAGCCGGTCGCTCCGCTCCACGAGGGCGCGCGTCTCGGCGTCCGGCGCGAGGAGCGCCGTCGCCTGGGCGTGGGCCTGGTGCAGCCACAGGCCGAACACGGCCGCGACCGCGAGCCCCGAGAGGGCCATCAGCAGCGCGTACTTGAGCTGGAAGCCCCGATCGACCAGATAGCTGCGGCGGTGGCCATCGGTCTTCGCACCGGGTGCTGCGAGTGCCTCGGCCATGTCATGCTGCCCCTTTCCGGAGGGTCGATTCTAGCGCGGGGAGCCGATGACGGGAACGCATGCAGGACCGCCGCCGCACCGCACGGGGCTCGCCGCGGAGTGCGAGGCGATCTGGCGCGAGGCG
>DATDDC010000374.1:0-2282 GCA_036523995.1 Anaeromyxobacter sp. | reverse complement strand
GCTCATGTCGCGCCTCCGGCCGTCGCCGGGAGGGCGCCCGGCGGCGCGCGGCACGCCGCGCAGCCCTCGCGGCGCTTCACCGGCACCGAGCGCGACCTTCCCGAGCGGGCCTCGTAGACGAGGAGGCGGCCCGCGTAGGCGCCCGGCTCGCCCTCGAGCAGGCGCAGCGCCTCGTTTCCGAGGAGCGACCCGACGAGCCCGGCGAAGGGACCGAGGACGTCGGGCTCCGCTCCGGCGGTGCCGAGCCTCGGCGGCGGCGGCGCCTCGAACAGGCATCGAAGGCAGCCGGTCTCTCCGGGGACGACGGTGAGCACGTGCGCCGAGTGCTGCAGGACGCCGCCGTGGACGAGCGCCTTGCTCGCGGCCGCGGCGGCGTCGTTCGCGAGGAACATGGTGGGGAAGTGGTTCGAGGCGTCCACGACCACGTCCGCCGGGGCGAGGAGCTCGGCGCCGCTCTGCTCGTCGAGCTCGCGCTCGGATGCCGTGACCGAGACGTCCGGGAACCGGCGCGACAGCCGGCGCGCCGCGGCCGCGGCCCTCGGCCGTCCGACGTCCTCCTCGCCGAGGAGCGGATGGCCCGACAGGTCGCGCGTCTCGACCGAGGTCCCGTCGACGAGGACGATGCGCCGCACGCCGCCGCACACGAGCGTCAGGGCCGCGGGGCCGCCCAGGCCGCCGACGCCGATCACGAGCGCCGTCTTCCCGTCCAGCGTGCTCAAGGTGATCCGCCCCCAGGATGGCCGGGCTGCCGGCGCGTTCGAGTCCAACCTAGCGGGCTCGAGCGGCGCGCGCCGTCCCGCGAAGCACGGGCCCCTCGTGTGGGCCCCGCCGCACGAACGCGGCGGAGAAGAGCGTAAACCCGGGGAAGGCGGGCGTTCCTGACCGGCGACAACCGCCGCTTCAAGGGCGCGGCGCCATGAAGACGAGGAGCGCGGCGCGGGCCGGCCCCGGGTTCTCCACGCCGTGATCGCGGCCCGCGGGCGCGAGCACGGCCGATCCGGCGGTCACCGTCGCCGACTCGTCTCCCACGCGCACCAGCACCTCGCCCTCGAGCACCGCGTACACCTTGTCCGCGGCGTCGTGGCGGTGCGGCTTCTGCGCCTGCCCGGGCTCGAGGCAGTAGACGTCGCAGAAGAAGCGAGGCGTGTCGAACAGGTTCACCTTCTGCATCTTCGACGCGTCGAAGCGCCGGGCGTCGAGGCGCTGGATGGGGATCGGCATGCGCCGATCATAGCCGCCGGTCCGGGCGGCTGGACGCCCCTGCGGTCCGGTCGAAGGGTCCCCTCCCAGGACACGTCGGCGCGCCCGGGCGTCCGCATGCTAGCGTCCTGGAGGTCCGCGGAGGTCCGGTGGTCCCGAAGCGACGCCTGGGGGCGTGGGGTTTCGAGGGGGAGCGCTACGAGCCCTCGCCGGCGATGCTGGATTGGCTCGGCGAGCGCCTCGGCCCGGCGGAGGCGCTCGCCCGCGCCCCGCCCGAGAGGATCGCGCTGCCGCCCCCTCGTCCGCTCCCGCGCCTCGCCGCCCCGGCGTCCGCGGATCCCCTGGACCGGCTCCGGCACGCGCGGGGGCAGGGCTTTCCGGACCTCCTCCGGCTCTGCGCCGGCCGCGTCGCCGCGGCGCCGGACGCGGTCGTTCGACCCGGGGACGAGGACGAGACGGCGGCCGTCCTCGCCGCCTGCGCCGCCGCGGGCGTCACCGTCGTGCCCTTCGGCGGAGGCACCTCCGTCACGGGCGGCGTCAACGCGCCCGAGGACGATCGACCGGCCGTCGCGCTCGACCTCGAGCGCCTCGCGGGCCTGGACGGTCTCGACGAGCGCTCCGGGCTCGCCACCTTCGGCGCCGGGACGACCGGGCCGGCCCTCGAGGCGGCGCTGGCGGAGCGCCGCTTCACCCTCGGTCACTTCCCCCAGTCGTTCGAGCTCTCCACGCTCGGCGGCTGGATCGCGACGCGCTCTTCCGGACAGGAGTCCCTCGGGTACGGGGCGGTGGCGGACCTCGTGGCCGGCGTCGCCCTGGTCGCGCCCGGCGGGCGGCTCGACCTCCCCGCCATGCCGGGGACCGCGGCCGGCCCGGACCTGCGGGCGCTCGTCCTCGGGAGCGAGGGGCGCCTCGGCGTCATCACGCGGGCCACGGTCCGCGTGCGCGAGCGCCGCCCGCCGCTCCGCGTGACCGGGACCCTCGTCCCCTCCTGGGAGGCCGGGCTCGACGCGGCGCGAGGCGTGGTCCGCAGCGCGGTGGGGCTCGCCCTCCTGCGGCTCTCCGACGAGGCCGAGACCGAGGTG